>JASHPC010000040.1 GCA_030038335.1 Vulcanimicrobiota bacterium | reverse complement strand
CTGATGGGAAGGGAAACGCACAACATTCACAGTTCTGATTTCGTTCTCTTCGTTGGCGGACGCAGCGGAACGCTCGGCGAGTTTTGCATCGCGTATGATGAGGGCAAGCTCATCGGCATTCTCGAGCATTCGGGTGGAATTTCGGATCACTTCAACGACGTGGCAAAGCTCGTCAACAAGGAGACGGGCGCCGTCATCGTGAGGGACGCCGACCCCGAAGCGCTCGTCGATCGCTGCCTGGCAATCTATCGCAAGAATCAACTGCCAACGTCGGTTGCGTTGAACGCGCGTGGCTGAGCTCACCTTCGTTGGCGCTGCCGGAACCGTCACCGGCAGCAAGCATCTGCTGACCGTCGGCGGAAAACGCATCTTCGTCGACTGCGGGCTCTTCCAAGGTACGAAGCAGATCACGGCTCTCAACGACGCACCACTTCCGGTCGAGCCCGACGACGTGGACGCTGTCGTGATAACGCACGGGCATCTCGATCACATCGGCTACCTGCCGAGGCTCGTTCGCGACGGCTTCTCGGGACCGATCTTCTGCACGCCGCCGACGCAGGCGCTCATGCAGATCGTGCTCGACGATGCGGCGCATCTCCAGCGTGAGATGCACGAGCGCGGGCTCGAGCACGAGCACGCGTCGTCCCCACCCGCGTATTACGACGAGCATGACGTCATCCGAACGATGCGGCTCGTACGTCCGGTGGCCCTGGCGACTGCCTTCGACGTAGCGGAGAACGTTCGCGCGACGTATCATAACGCCGCGCATGTCATCGGCTCTGCGTTCGCCGCGCTCGAGTTTGAAGGTAAGCGCGTCGTCTTCTCCGGCGATCTGGGCCGCTACAACCGGCCGTTGCTCTACGACCCCGACCCCATGGGAAACGCCGACGTTCTCGTCTGCGAATCGACGTACGCGAATCGTGCGCACCCGTCGGATCCGCTCAACGAACTGCAGACGACGCTGCTCGACGCGATCGAACGAGGTGGCGCGATCGTCATGCCGGCTTTCGCCGTCGAACGAACGCAAGATCTACTTCTCGCGATCGCCGCCGTTCAAAAGCGTGAGCCACGCATCGCTTCGCTTCCTGTCTACCTCGACAGTCCGATGGCCGAGAAGGTCGACGCCCTCTTTCTTGGATTTCCGGACGCACACAAACCAATTCCCGATGGAAGCGTCAAGTCGCCGTTCGGCGTTCAGAACTTTACGCTGGCCGTTTCCACGGACGAGTCGAAAGCGCTCAATAACCTGCAGGGCTCGCATCTCGTCATCTCTGCCAGTGGCATGCTCTCGGGCGGGCGCGTCTTGCATCATTTGCACAATCACGTCGCACAAGCGAATGCGACGATCGTCTTCGTTGGTTACCAAAGCCGCGGGACGCTCGGCTATCTCCTCACGAACGGGATGAAGACCGTGCGGCTGTACGGTGACGCGTTACCGGTCAAGGCGGCGA
This sequence comes from Vulcanimicrobiota bacterium, assembly GCA_030038335.1. Classification (GTDB taxonomy): domain Bacteria; phylum Vulcanimicrobiota; class Vulcanimicrobiia; order Vulcanimicrobiales; family Vulcanimicrobiaceae; genus Tyrphobacter. Next base: position 17,402 of record JASHPC010000040.1, on the reverse strand, counting down.
TCGTCGAGCTCGGCGGATTCAGTGGCCATGCGGATCAAAGCGACTTCACCCGCTGGTTCCAGAGCTGTAGCGGAAAGCCGCGGCTGTACGCAGTACACGGTGAGCCGAAGTCGGCGGCCGCGCTTGCGTCCTTTGCGAAGATGGATTTTGGGTGGGACGCGCAACCGGGGCAGCGAGGCGTCACCGTATCGATATGAGCATCCGCGGCATGAAGCGGAGTTTTGCGAGCGACAACAACGCGCCGGTCGCGCCGGAGATTCTCGACGCGCTGCAGCGCGCCAACGACGGCGATGCCGTCGGGTACGGCGCGGATCCTTGGACCGCTTCAGCGGTACGGCGTTTCAAAGAGCACTTCGGCGACGCGACGGAACCGTATTTCATGCTCAACGGGACCGGCGCGAACGTCGTCGCTCTCAGTTGTCTCCTGCGCCCGTGGGAGGCTGTGCTCTGCCCCGCTACGGCACATCTGCAAGTCGACGAGTGCGGTGCGCTCGAACGCTTCGCGGGCTCGAAGACCATCCCGGTCGAGAGTGCGGACGGAAAGCTGACGCCCGAAAGCGTGGAGCCGCATCTTCGCGTCGGGCATGAAGAGCATCACCCGCAACCTCGCGTGATCTCGATCTCGCAAGCGACCGAGTTCGGCGACGTTTACGATGCTGCAGAGCTTGCGGCGCTTTGCGAGTTCGCCCACGCGCGCGGACTGCTCGTGCACGTCGACGGGGCGCGCATCGCAAACGCTGCCGCAGCCTTCGGAACGACGCCGGCCGCGCTCACGGTCGACCTGGGAGTCGACGCGCTGACGTTCGGCGGCACGAAGAACGGCTTGATGTTCGGCGAGGCGATGTGCTTCTTCAATGGGTGCGGCGGCGGTCAGGCGGCGCTCTTCGCGCGCAAGCAAGGCATGCAACTGGCCTCGAAGATGCGCTACGTCGCCGCGCAGCTCGAGGCTTTGCTCACCGGCAATCTTTGGCTTCGGTACGCGGAGCACGCGAACGCAATGACGCAACGCCTCTACGAACGCGTGAAACGCATCGACGGCATTCGGGTGACGCGTCCCGTTCGATGCAACGCGATCTTCGCCACAATGGATCGGCGTGCGATCGAACGAGCCCAGTCGGAGTCGTTCTTTTACATGTTCGACGAGTTGCTGCCCGAGGTTCGCTGGATGACGCATTGGGCAACGCAACCCGAGGACGTCGATGCGTTCGCGAACTGCCTCGAACGCGCCGTGTCATCCCGAGCGTAGGCGCGAAGCGCCGAGGTCGAGGGACGATCGAACGCTACGCGGTCCAGTCGAGCATCGACTCCCATTCGCTCTTCGGAAACGGCTGCTTCGACTTGATCGCTTCGACGTACTTGCGTTTGCCGGCGCGGTTGCCTTTGCCCATCATGATGCCGCCGACGAGCCGATCTTGCCAGTAATAGAGCGAGCGATACCACTTTTTCTCGCCATCGATGCGCCGCACCGTCTCGAGATCCGAGCGCAACTCCGGAGAGAGCCCGAACTGCGTGATCGTCTGACCCTTGAAGAGCAGGGACGAGTATTCGGGAACGTCATGATACTTTTCGCTGCCGCCCATCATGTTGATCGCGGCAACCTTTCCGTGCGCGCCGGCGTTGTTCCAGGTTCCCATGCGGTAACGAATCTCGAGAATCGGGTCGAAGAAATCCGCTACGTCGCCCGCCGCAAAGACGCCGGGCACGTTGGTCTCGAGATGGTCGTCGCAGAGAATCCCGTTCTTGCTGATCTCGATGCCGCTGCCGGCAAGTAACTCCGTGTTCATCGTCAAACCGAGGCCCGCCGCGAAGCACTCGCCGGCGATCTCGAGACCCTTCTTCGTGCGCAACTTCGTCACCACGCCGTTGCTGCGCGTGAACGAATCGACTTCCTCTCCGAAATGAAGATGCACGTTCTGTTCGCGGGCAGCGTCCGCAACGAGCTCCGACGCGGCCTCGTCAAGAATCCGGTGTAGCGCTCGCGGCCCGCGAATGAGCCAGTGCGTCTCCACGTTGCGCACGGCAAAAGCCTCGGCAAGCTCGTACGCGATGAACGACCCGCCGATCGACACGGCGACGTTGCTGTGCTCGAGATACTCCGAGATCGCGCGCGTGTCGTCGAGATATTGGAACGCGAAGAGGTTCGCCGCGTCGCAGGCTCCGGGAACGTCGCACCGGTTCGGACGCCCTCCCGTGGCAATGAGAAGGGCATCGTACGGGTACGATGTGCCGTCCGCTTCGACGACCTCCTCCTCGGTGTTCACGCGAACGACGCTGGTCCGCAGTTTTAGAGCGATGCGATGCTGCTCGTGCCACGCAACGTCGCGGATCATTACCTTCGCCTCCGGCAGCTGCTTGCGCAGCATAGGCGGCAGCGAAATGCGATTGTAGAGTGGATACGGCTCGTCGCCGAAGAGCGTAACCTCACAGGCGGGATCGTGCTTGCGCAGTTGCTCCGCGCACGTCGTCCCCGCGAAGCCGTTACCTATGATAACGTATCGGCGAACGTCTGATCCCGTCATCGTAGCGCCAACTCCGTCATCATGCGAACGCCGAGCTCGAGCGCGCTCTCGTCGATGTCGTAACGAGCGCTGTGCTGCGGCTCGGTGCCGCGCTCGCGGCCGCGCGCCCCGAGCAGAAAGTATGCGCCGGGGCGTACCTCCTGCATGTAGGCCATGTCCTCCGCCCACATGACGACGTCGTGCGGATCGACGACGTTTTCCTCTCCGGCGCAAGCGCGCGCGATTGCGCGAACGACGTCGTTCGTAGCCTTGTCGTTCACGACCGCCGGATATCCCCATTCATAGTCGAGCTTGTGCTGCAGGCGCATGGCGGAGGAGATTCCATGGAGCATGCGCTCCAACCGCTCGGGCATCGAGCGGCGGATCGTCTCGTCGAGCGTGCGTACCGTTCCCACGAGCTCCGCGCGGTCGGGAATCACGTTGTGCGTCGTTCCCGCGACAATCTTCCCGATAGTCACGACGGCCGGCTCCTTAGGCGGCGTCTCACGGCTCACGAGCGTTTGCAGCATCGTGATGAACTGCGCCGCGCCAACGATCGGATCGACCGAAAGTTGCGGCATCGCTCCGTGACCTCCGCGTCCTTCGAGCGTAACGAAGATTTGATCCGACGCAGCGAAGAACGGTCCGTCGCGAATGCCAATCTTGCCGGCCTCGAGGCCGGTGTAGAGATGAAGCGCAAAAACGCGGTCGACGTGCGGATTCTCGAGCGCGCCATCGGCGATCATCAAGCGATTTCCGCCGTGTCCCTCCTCTCCCGGCTGAAAGCAGAAGACGAGCGTCCCGCGCACTTCGTCGCGCCGCAATGCGAGTGCGCGTGCTGCCGTCAGCAGAATCGCCATGTGACCGTCGTGGCCGCATGCGTGCATGACGCCGTCGCGCTGTGAGCGATACTCCGCGGTGCCAAGCTCCTGCACCGGCAACGCATCCATGTCCGCTCGCAACAGCGTCGTCGGGCCTTCCTTTCCGCCGCGCAGCGTCGCGAGAATGCCCGTCTTACCGATGCCGGTACGAATTTCGTCGAAGCTGCGCTCGCGCAACTTCGATTCTATGAAGGCCACGGTCTCGAACTCTTGCAGCGACAACTCCGGATGCGCGTGAAAGTGCCGTCGAAAAGCGATCGCCTCAGGACTAGACAGCTCGCTCATGCGTCGCGCCTATTTGAAAGAAAGCACATACCGATACCGGCCAGGAGCGGGAACGCATAAAGCCGTTCCGGCTGCATACTTAGAAGCGCGCGCGACGCGCAATGCCTCGTCGTCAAACGCTTTGATACCGGAAAAAACGAGTATCCACGCGTCATCTAGGCTGCCGTCGGGACCGATTGCCACCTCTACTTCCACGTCGGTCGAAACCTCGCCATATCCTAACGGGTAATCGGGATATGCTGAAGCCGTCAGCCGTGCGTTCGTAAAGGGATGATCGCACGACGACATTCCGGCGGGCGCTTCAATTGGCTGCGCCGCAGCAATGACGCTCAAAGCTGACATGTTACCGTCCCATGCGCGTCCCAGTTGAAAATGGCATCGTCATGAGCGGATGCGGTCTCGACCCACAAGCGAATTATTTTTAGCGGTTCCGGAAAGCGAACGTACAGTGGCAAGGAGTCGTATTCGTTATGCGTATAAGCGACGTATGGCGAACTGTAGTGGACTGCGTACTGCGTCAATGCGACGCTCGTAAACGGAAACGAAAACCATCCGGCATCCGTCTGCACCTCGATAGTTCCCGATACGATGCGAGGACCAAGCGCCGAGAGCACATAGCCCCACAACGCACTTGGGCCGCACCGACACCGCACGCCGACGGCCGCCGTGGACTGCACCGTGGCCGGGCAGTACTCCGTCTGCGCGAGCGCGCGCGAGGCCTGGGCAACGACTGCCGCGCACACAGCGCCAACGACGAGCAGCCATCGAGCAGATACCCGCTTCATGGCGAGAGGGTTCGCAGCCGCGGGGGCCTGCCCTTTGGAGCGGCGAACACCCGGAGGTGCCAGTGAAGACGACGTCCGCGCTCGATCGCCGAGGACTGAGCGACGACCATTTGCGCGAGCTTTTCCGGACGATGCTTTTGCAGCGCCAGTTGGACAATCGCGGCTTCCAGCTCAACCGGCAAGGCAAAGTACCGTTTGCACTGGGAAGCGAAGGGCACGAGGCGCTACAAGCCGGCGCCGCCTTGGCCTTCGAACGCGGGAAGGATATCCTCGCTCCCTATTATCGCGATTTGGGATTATGCCTCGGCGTCGGCATGACGCCGTACGAAATCATGCTTTCGATCTTCGCGCGCGCCGCCGATCACAACGGCGGCCGTCAGTTTCCCAATCACTACTCGTCGAAGAAGCTTGGCATTCTCTCGTTCTCGTCGATACTCGCCGCGCACATTCCGCACGCCGTGGGCGCCGCATACGCGATCGTCTATCGCGCAGAGAAGGGTCGCGCCGTGCTTTGCACGTGCGGCGATGGAACGACGAGCGAAGGCGAGTGGCATGAATCGGTCAACTTCGCGTCCGTGCATCGGCTTCCGATCGTCTTTCTCGTCGAGAACAATCTTTGGGCGATCTCGACGCCGATCGAAAAGCAGATGGCGCAACCGGAGATATGGAAACGCGCTGCCGGATACGGCATCCCGGGAAAGCGGTTCGACGGCTTCGATCCCGTCGAGACGTACGCGTGCGTGAAGGAAGCGCTCGAACGAGCGCGTTCGGGCGGTGGGCCCACGCTGCTCGAAGGCGTCTGTTATCGTTTTCTCGCGCATTCGACGGATGACAACGACATGACGTACCGCACGAAAGACGAAGTGACGGAGAACCGGAAGAGCGACCCGGTGCCGAGATTCGAAGCGCAGCTCGTCGAGGCCGGTGTCCTGAGCGAAGAGGAGGCATCGGCGATGAAACGCGCGGTCTTGCAGGAGACGAACGACGCGACCGACCGCGCCGAAGCGATGCCGTTCCCGTCGGCCACAGATTTGTACGAGAACATCTACGAAGGAGCGTGGCAGCCGTGGCAATGACGACGTCGGAGAAGACCGCCTCCTCGCAGACGATGAACAACGTCGAGGCGGTTCGAGCGACGCTGTACGAGGCGCTCAAGAACGACGACCGCGTCGTGATCCTCGGCGAAGACGTCGGCGCGCGCGGCAACGTCTTCCTCATCACGAAGGATTTTATCGACGAGTTTGGGCCAACGCGCGTCATCGACACGCCGATCGCCGAAGCATCGATCGTCGGCATTGCCGTCGGCATGGCGATGGAGGGCTTACGTCCGATCGCCGAGATTCAGTTTGCCGACTTCATCTATCCGTCGTTTAACCAAATCGTCGGCGAGGCGGCAAAGACGCGCTATCGCAGCAACGGTGAGTACACGTGTCCGCTCGTCATCCGCACGCCGTACGGCGGTGGCGTTCGCGGCGCGCTGTCGCACTCCGTCTCCATAGAAGCGCTCTTCTATCACGTCCCCGGTCTCAAGATCGTCGCGCCCGCGTTTCCGGCCGACGTCAAGGGACTCCTCAACGCCGCGATCGACGATCCCGATCCGGTTCTCTTCCTCGAGCACAAGAAGACGTATCGCTTGATAAAGGGCGACGTGCCGAATGGGCATTACACGATTCCAATCGGAAAAGCGAACGTCCTCAAAGAGGGATCGCAGTTGAGCGTCGTCTCGTACGGGCTCTACGTCCACTGGGCCCTCGAAGCAGCGCAGTCGCTCGAAGCGGAGGGCGTCTCCGTCGAAGTTATCGACTTGCGTTCCATTCGTCCGATGGATCGCAGTGCGATCTTGCAGAGTGTCGAAAAGACGCGCAAGCTGCTCGTCATTCACGAGGACAACAAGTTCGGCGGTATCGGCGCCGAGATCAGCGCGATGGTTGCAGAGGAGGCGCTCTTCAGTTTGGACGCGCCGATACGGAGGCTCTGCGCGCCTGATGTTCCCGCGATGGGATACGCCGAGACGCTCGAACACGAGTTCATGTCGTCGCCCGCGAAGATGGCAGCGACGATGCGCGATTTAGCGAGGTTCTAGTCTAGCGATGCCTACGACCGTCACGATGCCGCAACTCGGCGAGACCGTTACCGAAGGGACCGTCGCGCAGTGGCTTAAACGCCCGGGCGACAACGTTGAAAAATACGAACCGTTCGTCGAAGTCTCGACCGATAAAGTAAACGCCGAGGTTCCCGCTCCGGTGAGCGGCGTGCTACGCGAGCTGCTCGTCAAAGAAGGCGAGACGGTCGCTACCGGAACTGCGATTGCCGTCATCGAGGAAGTAGGAAGCAAGGCTGAGGCAAACCGCATGGCTTCCGACGAGCCCGTGCCGGGAATGTCTCAAGAGCCTGCTGCACCGGCGCCTGCTGCGGCGACGGCAACTCCGCGAACGAACGGAAAGCCTGACGCCGCAGCGTTGCGTGGCGCATCGCCCGCGGTTCGACGTCTCGCGCGCGAGCACGACGTCGACGTTCGCGCTCTGCGCGGCACGGGAAGCGGCGGACGCATCACCGCGCAAGACGTGCTCGCTGCCGCCGGACGCGCTACGGCCACGGCGCCGGCAACGCCGGCCGGCACGTCGACGTACGCGCAGCCTACGCCCGGAACGACGATTCCACTCAATCAGGCGCGACGCATCATTGCGCAGCGCATGGTGGAGAGCAAACAGACCGCACCTCACGCATGGTCGATGGTGGAAGTCGACGTTACGAACCTTTGGAAATGGCGAGAGCGCGAGAAGGGCCGCTTCGAACGTGAGACTGGGTATAAGCTCACGCTCCTCCCCTTCTTCATCCGCGCCGTGGTACAGTCGCTTCAATCGTTCCCTCTCGTCAACGCGCGTTTCACGAACGAGGGCATCGCCGTTCTCAAAGAGATCAACGTCGGAATCGCGATCGGCCTTCCGTCGAATCTCGTCGTCCCGGTGATTCGCGATGCAGATCGTCTGACGATCAAGGCTCTCGGCGTCGCGGCGGGCGAACTCGTCGACAAGGCGCGCAAGAACAAGCTCGGTGTCGACGACCTCGCGGGCGGAACGTTCACCGTGAATAACAATGGGGCGAACGGCTCGATTCTCTCGGCACCGATCATCAACGGCGGCCAAGCCGGTATCATCACGATGGAAGCCGTCGTGAAGCGTCCTGTCGTCGTCGACGGCGATGCCATTGCCATCCGGCACATGATGAACTCGTGCCTCTCACTCGACCATCGCGTCCTCGACGGATACACCGCGAGCGGATTCCTTGCAGACCTCAAGCGCCGCTTGGAGGCGATGGGCCCCGAGGGCGCACTCTAAATAAACGCTCGCTGCGTGCAGATTCGCAAGCAATTTCATTTCGAGGCAGCGCACGCGTTGCCGAGTCACCCAGGACGATGCGCGCGCATGCACGGGCACTCGTATCGCCTCGAAGTCACTATCGCGGGCCCGCTCCATCGCGACGGTCCAGCCCGTGGCATGGTTGAGGACTTCGATGCGCTCGAAGCGCTCGTGCGCGGCGAAGCACTCGACGCACTCGACCACCACACGCTCAACGAAACGCTTGAAAATCCGACGTGTGAAGAGATCGTCCTGTGGATTTGGCGGAGGCTCGAACCGCGTCTGCCAGCGCTCGAGGAGCTCGTGCTCTGGGAGACGCGCGATGCCTGCGCAGTCCTCCGCCGCAGCGACGTGTCGTCATCGCAATAATGCTCCAGATCGCCGAGATCTTCTACACGATTCAAGGCGAAGGCACGTGGACGGGAACGCCCGCGGTCTTCGTCCGTCTCGCTGGCTGTAATCTTTCCTGTGATTTCTGCGACACCGACTACTCGCTCAAGCGCGTGATGAGCCTCGCCGACGTCGTCGCCGCGGTGCGCGACGCGTCGCCCACGTGTCCTATGGTCGTTCTGACCGGCGGCGAGCCGTTCGCGCAAGCGGAGTCCCTCGCGCTCGTCGATGCTCTGCGACGCGACGGCAGGCGCGTTCACATCGAGTCGAACGGCACGATCGCCGCTCCCCTTCCCGCCGACGTGTGGCTGTGCGTCTCTCCGAAGGAACGCGTCGACGCACGAATGGCCGCGCGAGCGAACGAAGCGAAGCTCATCGTCGACGACCGCGTGCCGGAGGAGCATCTCTCACTCTTCCCGCATCTCTCGACCGTCCTTTTACAACCTGAGGGAAACAAGGCACGCAACGTTCGCATCGCGATGGAGTACGCGCAGGCGCATCCAGAGCGATTCCGCCTGTCGCTGCAGACGCATAAGTTCATCGGGATTCCATGATCCTTGTAGCCGCCGCGACGCTCCAGGAGGTCGCCTTTCTCACGCCGCGCGCCGGGCTCGACATCCTGGTTACCGGAATCGGTCCCGTCGACGCAGCGTCCGCGACCACGGAGGCGCTCGCCCGAGAACGCTACGACCTCGTCGTCAGCGCGGGAATTGGCGGCGCGCTCGACCGCACGCTCCTCATCGGCGAAGGCATCGTCGTCTCCGAAGAACGATTCGAGCTCGATCTCGAAACGGCAGAGCCTCTCGCTCTTCCACGAGGCGTCGCCGTCGTCGAACGCGGGTCTTCGGATGAGAGGATCGTCGCCAAGCTCGTTGCGTCCGGGTTCAAGAGCGTTGCCGGCGTCACGGTATCACGCGTGACCGCCACCGCGCAGAGCGCGGCCCGCCTTGCGCGCCAGGGCGCGCGCGTCGAATCGATGGAGGGTTTTGCCGTCCTGCGCGCCTCCGAGCGCGCGCGCGTGCGAGCCGTCGAAGTCCGAGGAATCTCGAACTACGCGGGGACGCGCTCGGAATCGCAGTGGAGTTTTTCCGAGGGCGTACGTGGACTCCAGTCGATCCTCTCTTCGCTGCTCTCGGCCATCGAAGTCGAAGCGTGACCGGCCCGACGTATACGCTCGCGTACTCACCGTGTCCGAACGACACGTACGTCTTTGCGGCGCTCACGAACGGGCTCATGACCCATGCGCCGCACGTTCGCGTTCATCTCGCCGATGTCGAAGCGCTCAACGACGACGCCGGACGCGGCCGGTACGAGCTGACGAAGGTAAGCTACGGCGCGATACCATTCTTGATGAAAGCGTATCGCATCATGCGTGCCGGCGGAGCACTCGGACGCGGCTGCGGTCCGCTCGTCGTTTCAAAGGGCGGCAGTGCATCGTCGCTGCTCGAGCTCGAAGGAAAACGCGTCGCGATACCCGGCGATCGCACGACCGCGTACATGCTCTTCAGACTCGCTGCGAAACACGCCGGCGTCGAAGGCTTCACTCCGCTTCCAATGCGCTTCGACCGCATCGTTCCCGCCGTCGCGGCCGGCGGCGCCGACGCGGGACTCATCATCCACGAGTCTCGATTCACCTATGCCGCAAGCGGCCTCGCCTCGCTCCTCGATCTCGGCGAATGGTGGGAAGCCGCGACGGGCTTGCCCATTCCGCTTGGCGCGATTCTCGTTCGCGACGATGTTGGCGAGGAGCGAGCGCGCGCGCTCGACCGTGCCGTGCGAGAGAGCCTTGCGTTCGCGCGCACAAATGAAGACGCCGTGATGGGATACGTGCGCGAGCACGCCTTCGAAATGAGCGAAGAAGTCATGCGCAAGCATATCGCGCTCTACGTGAACGACTTCACCGACGACGTCGGCGACGCAGGCATCGCAGCCGTGCGCGAGCTCTTCGCGCGGGCGTACGATGCGGGTTTGCTCCCGATGCCGGCGGAGCCTCGATTCCTTTAAGCGAACGGTAGAGCATGCGGCGTCGCACGTTTCTCGGCTCGGTTGCTGCAGCGGGACTTGCCGGTTGCACCCGTGCGCGGGCACAAGTGCCCTCCGCAGCCTCGAGCCCATTGCCGGCGATCGCGCTCGGCGACTCCGTCCTCTTTCGAGAGTTCGCCTCCGATCTTACGTATGCGAGCCTCGGCATTATTACGAATCAAACCGGCGTGGACGAGCTCGGAAGGTCGATCGTCGATCGCGCGCGCGAGCGCTTTCACGTGCGTGCCCTCTTTTCGCCGGAACACGGGTTGCGCGGCGATCGGCCTGCAGGCGCGTTCGTCGAGTCGTACGTCGACGAGCGGAGCGGGCTTCCCGTCTACAGTCTCTATGGTCCCGACCGCCATCCGTCCAAGAAAATGCTCGACGGCATCGACGTGTTGCTCTTTGACATTCAAGACGTCGGTGCGCGCACGTACACGTTCGTTTCGACGATGGCATACGCGATGCAAAGCGCGGCGGCCAACGGCATAGAGTTCTGGGTACTGGACCGGCCGAACCCGATCGGCGGAAGCATCGTCGAGGGTCCCGTGCTCGAGCCAGCCTACGAGTCGTTTATCGGGCTCTATCCAATTCCGATGCGTCACGGCATGACGGTCGGGGAGCTCGCGCGTCTCTTCAACGAGCACTTCTCCATCGGCGTAAAGCTGCGCGTCGTTCCAATGGACGGCTGGCGCCGAGCGATGATTTGGCCGCAAACGGGTTTGCAGTGGATCCGCACCTCACCAAATATTCCGACGTGGCAGACGACGTTCGTCTATCCGTGTACTGGGCTCATTGATAGCACCGGCCTCAACAACGGCGTCGGAACGCCCGCGCCGTTCTTTTATGCGGGCGCTCCGCACGCTGATGCCGTCAGGTTCACGGCTGCGCTCGCTGCGTTGCACCCGCCCGGAGTCGCATTCGAAGCCGCGACGTGGACGCCACTCTCCGGTGCGAACGCCGGTTTGACGTTCTCCGGCGTGCGACTCGATCTCAGCGATCCCGCAACGTTCTTGCCGGTTCATCTTTCGGTTGCGATTCTCGCGACCGCGAGAGACCTCTATCCTAGCGCGCTGAATCTAGCAAAGACGCGTATCGTCGATATCAACTGGGGAACGGATGCCGTGCGCTCCGGTCTAGCCGCCGGCAAGAGCGCCGCCGAAATCACGAACGCATGGACTGACGGCGTCACCGCCTTCATGGCACTGCGTGAAAGGTTTCTGCTCTACCCGTGAGCGCGTCGTTGCACGAGCGGTTGCGAGACGCGATCGGCGCGGAGAACGTCAAGACGCTCCCAGAAGATCTCGCCGTCTATTCGTTTGACGCGTATAGTGAAGGCCGCTTGCCCTCGGCGGTCGTCATTCCGTCCGAGGCGCGCGAGGTGAGCGCGATCGTGAAGATCGCGCGAGAGTTCGGCGAACCGATCATCGCACGTGGCGCCGGGACTGGTCTCTGCGGCGGTGCCGTGTCGATCGACGGGGGCGGGGTCGTCATCTCATTCGCGCGCATGCACCGCCTTCTCGAGCTCGACGTTCCCAATCGCCGGGCGCGCGTGCAGCCTGGCCTCGTGAATCTTCAGCTTTCGCAGCAGGTCGCAAGCGCGAAGCTCTTCTATGCTCCCGACCCCGCGTCGCAACGCAGCTCGACCATCGGCGGCAACATTGCAACGAATGCGGGCGGTCCGCACTGTCTCTCCTACGGAACCACCGTCAATCACGTGCTCTCGCTCGAGATCGTCGACGAGCGCGGCGACGTTTTTACGACCGACGTCGACGACGCAGGGTACGACCTTACCGCGACGCTCGTCGGCAGCGAAGGAACGCTCGGAATCGTCACCTCTGCCTGGGTGCGCCTCCTGCGTCTGCCGGAGGCGACGCGCGTTTGGCTTGCTGCGTTTCCCGATATCGACCGCGCGTCCGAAACGGTCTCCGCGATCATCGGTGCCGGTATCGTGCCCACCGCGCTCGAGATGATGGATTCTGTCATCGTGCGGGCAGTCGAAGCCGCATTTCACGCCGGATATCCAACGGACGCCGCTGCCGTCCTGCTCATCGAGAACGCCGGCTTCGAAGACGAAATGGATGCCTGCGAAGCAGCAATCGAACGAATAGCGCGCGAGCACGGCGCGCTTTCGTGGCGCGCCGCGCGGACGCAAGCGGAACGCGATGCACTTTGGGCCGGCCGCAAAGGTGCCGTCGGCGCACTCGGACGAATCGCGCCAAACTACTACACGCAAGACGTCACCGTGCCGCGCAGCGTCCTTCCAAAAGCGCTGCACGCCGTAGAGAAGGCGTCGCGCGATAACGATCTGCTCGTTGGAAACGTCTTTCACGCTGGTGACGGGAATCTGCATCCTCTTCTCGCGTACAACAAACGCGATCGGCGCCAAGTCGCGGCGGTGCTCGAAACGGGAAACGCTATCTTGCAAGCGGCGATCGATCTCGGAGGAACGATCTCCGGCGAACACGGCGTTGGATACGAAAAGCGTGATGCGATGACGAGCGTGTACACCACCGAGGATCTCGCCGCGATGGCCCGCGTGCGCGACGTCTTCGACCCGCAGCACGCACTCAATCCGGAGAAGATATTTCCCGCCGGCACCCGCTGCATCGAGTTGGGAACACGATGATTGCGTGCGTGGAGGCTCCGGCGACGGTCGAAGCGCTCTGCGACGTGCTCGCACGCTGCGATGCCGACGGAACGCCGGTGACGATCGTCGGCGGAGGAACGCTATACGGCATGGGGTTTCCTCCGTCGGGAGACGGACTGACGCTGCAAACGACGGGCCTCAAGCGCGTCGTACAATACAACGCCGCCGATCTCACGATCGCCGTGCAATGCGGCGTGACGATAAAGACCCTCGTCGCGCGCCTCAAGAAGGCACGTCAGTTCGTGCCTTTTGACGCGCCGAAATCCGGTCGCGCAACGGTTGGCGGAACGCTTGCCTCAGGATGGCTCGGCCCACGCCGTCATCGCTATGGGAGACCGCGCGACCTCATCGTCGGATCGACGATAGCGCTCGCCGATGGAACGCTCGCGCGCGCAGGCGGCATGGTCGTCAAGAACGTTGCCGGATACGACATGAGCCGGCTCTACGTCGGATCGTTTGGAACGCTCGGCGTCCTCGTGCAGGCAAATCTGAAAACGCTGCCACTACCTGCGGCTGCGCGCGCTTTCTTGGCGCCGCTGCCCGAAAGAACGAGAACGCGCGCGTTCGCGCAACTGCAAGGACTTGCGATCGAGCCTTCCGTCGCGTTGTGGATCGACGGTTTCGAGAAGGAAATCTCCGGCGAACCCGGCCCCGAAGGACGTCTCTTCATTCTGTTGGAGACGAGCGAACCGCTGCTCGAGCGCGCAACGCGTGATCTGCGCTCGGCGTTGGGTCGCGCGGGTGTTCCCGATACGGAAATCGTCGACGCGCGCGCGTTCTCGCTCTTTGACGCCGCAGTCGATGCGTACGTCTCCGTCGTCTCGGAGCGCTCGATTACGTACCGTATCTCGTCCTTGCGCGAGCGCGTCGAGTCGTGCGCGCTCGGTGCGCGCGACCTCGTTCGCCGCTTTGCTCTCGACGCCGCGGTGATCGCCGATATTATGAACGGTGACGTCATCGTGCGTGCAAGTCGAGGTGACACGCGCGATCTGTCGCTGAAGTTTCAGGTGCTCGACGACAACCTGCATCAGACGGAGACGCGCGCCCGCATCATTGCCGGCGACCATCCGGTTCGCGCGGCGCTGCGAGTCTGGGGCAACGACCCACCCGCGCTCGAGCGGATGCGCGCGCTCAAGACGCGTTTCGATCCGAACGGCACGCTTAATCCTGGTCGCTTCGTCTCCGGACTGTAATCGTGTTTCGCGAAATTCGCTATGCGGCAGCGCGCGTTGCGACGAGCCGCACGCGGCTCTCCGTGCTCGCCGGTTCCGGCATCTCGGGCACCGGCGATCTCGCTTGGTTTCTGCGTGGCATCGTGCCGAAGGCGGCGCGAGCGCTAGCGCAGATTCGACCGCTTGCCGAGCGCATACCCGACGACGGGCTGCGCTCGCAAGCGCTCAGCTCCATCGACCGCAAGGCGTATCACGTCGCCGGCGCCTGCATCTTTGCCACGTTCTTGGAGTCGTCTGCGGCGGAGCACTTCATCGAGATCGTGACGCCGCTCGAAACGATCTACGACTACCTCGACAATCTTTGCGACCGGCATCCGGGCGTTCGCGAAACCGCATATCCTCTGCTCCATCGTGCCATCGGTGATGCGCTCAATCCACGGGCACGCGTCGGTGGCTACTACGATCTCGGTCCGTCGGGAGATGACGGTGACTATCTCGTGACGCTGGTGCGCCGCGTGCAGCGATCGCTACGCCGTCTAGCGGACCACGAGCTGCTTCAGCCGCTCTTTCGCGAGGCAGCGAGTCTCTACGCCGATATGCAAACGTTCGTCCATCTTCCGCCGGGGCAGCGCGAGGAAGCCTGCACGATGTGGTACGCGCGACGCGGCAGCGGCTACGGACGGCTCGAGTGGCACGAGTTCGCGGCTGCCGCCGGCTCGCAGTTCCAGGTCTATGCACCGCTCTTCATGCTCTTCGCCGACAGGCGAGAGGCGATTGCGCGAGCATACGGTGCCTATTTCCCGGCCGTGAGCGCGCTCCACGTCATCCTCGACTCGTTCGTCGACCAAGGCGAGGACCGCGACCACTGTGACCTCAACTTCGTCGAGCTCTACCGGGGGAGAACGCATTTCCTCGAGCGCGTCGATTACCTCGCGCGCTGCGCAGCGAAGCTCTTGTCACAGCTGCCGAGTGCACGCGAACACCGCTTCGTCCTAAGGATCATGGCGCTCTTTTACTTGACGCATCCGAAGGTGTACGCGCAGCGCCTCGACGAAGGCGCCCGAGCCCTACTGAAGATCGTCAACGCCGCACTCAACGAAGGAGCATGATGCATCGTATCATCGCCGCGCTCGCTCTTCTCTCTCTAGTACCGATGCAAGGAGTCGCAGCGGTACCGCAACCGTCGCTTACGTCCGCCGAAGCAACGCTTCTCGCCGTTCCGTCGGCGCAGGGCGCGATCGACAGCTCGCGGTTCATCGACGAGCGCATGCATTACGCCGGCACGCCGGGCGACGAGCGGCTGGCGCGGTGGATGGCAAGCCGTCTTCGCGCAGACGGCTTCCAAGCGACGATCGAATCCTTCACCGCTCTCGTGCCGGAGCTGCGGCACGAATCAGTTCAAATTCTTTCGCGCCCCGTCGTCACGCTCGACCTTCGCGAACCGCGAATTGCCGGCGATCCGGATGGCACGCGACCCGACGCAGGAATGCCGTTTAACGGAGGGAGCGGATCGGGAACGGTTACCGCGCGCATCGTCACCGTCGGACGTGGGCTCGATTCGGACTACCGGGCGCTTGCGGCTTCGCACGTCTCCGTGCGCGGAAAGATCGCGCTCGTTCGGTACGGTGCCGAGTTTCGAGGACTGCTCGCGGCGCGCGCGCAGCGCAACGGCGCAGCCGCAGTCATCCTCTACAGCGACCCCGCAGACCGCGACGGATCTTCGCACGGCCCCGCGTACCCGAACGGCCCGTACCGTCCGCTCGGGTCGGTGCAACGAGGCAGCGTCGGCACCGGCATCAGAATCCCAGTTCTACCGCTGAGTGCCGCGAACGCAGCGCGCTTACTTCGCGCGCGTTCGCTCGTCCGCGTGACCGTCGACGAACCAATCGTGCATCGAACGCTCTGGAATACCGTCGGGATTCTGGCCGGGACGAATCCTCGCCAGGAAGTCGTGCTCGGCGGGCATCGCGACGCGTGGGTTTACGGTGTCAGCGACAACGGCGATGGCATCTCGACGCTGCTCGAAAGCGCGAAAGCGCTCGGGGCACTCGCGCGCGCAGGTTGGAAGCCGGAACGATCGATCGTCATCGCGGGGTGGGATGCGGAAGAGATCGGAGAGCTCGGTTCGCAAGCCTACGTTCGGCAACATCTCGATCGCTTGCGCGCGGGTTGTGTGGCATATATCAACATCGACGAAGGTGAAGTCGGACAGTTCTTCGGCGCATCGGCTGCCGCAGCGATAGCCCCATCCGTCGCAGTGCTGGCGGCGAGCATTCCCGACCCGCAGCAGCCGCAGCGAACGCTCCTAGAACGTTGGCAAGCGCAGCCTCGCGGTGCGACGGTGGAATCGCCCGGAGGAGGATCCGATTTCGAATCGTTTCTCTACGACGCCGGCGTTCCGACACTCGACTGGGGCTTTGGCGGCATCTTTGGCGTCTATCACTCCGCATTTGACGATCTGCGTTACGCGGAGACCGAAGCCGATCCGGGATTCGTCAACCATCGCGTCATGGCGCAGATGATCGCGCTTGCTGCGTACCGCCTCGCCGCCGAGCCGTTGAGCGACATGTATCATGTCGATGCGTACGCCAGCACGCTTCGCGACGATCTCGCAAACGTTCCCTCCGACTATCAGCACGACGTTGCGCCGCTCGCGGACGCCGTCTCACGCTTCGACGCAGCGGCGTCGACCGCGCATCCAAACGACGACACGCTCCTCGACGTCGTTCATCATCTCAACGCGCTCTGCTATGGGCGCAACGGATATGCCGCCGTTCCACTGCCGGCCCTGAGCGCCGCGATCACAACCCGTAACGAGCAAACAGTGCGTACTGAAGCCCTGCGTTTGGCCGCTGCACTCGATGGCGTGACCGCGGAGATCAGCGAATAGCGCCTCCCGTGGGCGAACGCCACGCGCTCGCAACAGAGCGTCTCGATTTGCAGCCGAGCGAGCCGCGCCACGCCGAGGTGACGTGGCCGTATTTGAAGGACGAGCGCATGTGGGAGTTCTTCCCGGCGTTGCGGCCGCCGACGATTCAGGCCCTGCGTGGACGATACGAACGCTGGTCGCACGAGATGCCGTATCTCGGCGCGGTCGAGCGTTGGGAGAACTGGATTTGCATTCGACGCGAGGATGGCGCTGCGGTTGGTGAAGCGCAGGCGACGTACGCGGGCGCCACGCTCTACGTCGCATACAGCGTCTTCTTGCCGTTTCGCCGTCAGGGAGTTGCGCGCGAAGCGATCGGCGAGGTGCTGCAGCATGCGCGTGGCGTGCACGGTTCGCGTCTGGCGATTGCCGAGATGGCGGCAGCGAACACTGCTTCCGTCAACGTTGCCGAAGCGCTCGGCTTCGAACGCGTC
>JASHPC010000039.1 GCA_030038335.1 Vulcanimicrobiota bacterium | reverse complement strand
GCCGTGGGGCGACGGCGTGCCGGGAAGAGCTGCGTGAAGCCGTCGACGAGCGCGGCGTCATTGAGCAGAAAGTAAAACGAGAGCACGATCGCCGCAAACGCGATGAAGAGCCAGGTCGCGGTGTTGATGACGAGCGTTCCGATTGACGCGATCGTTCCCGTCGCAAATGCCCCTAAGCGATCGGCTCCGATCTGCGTAACGTCGGCCGTTTGGAGCTGCAGGGTCGGAAAGCGATTTTGGAGTGCATCTCGGACGTCGAGGACCCAGCCGTGAAGCGTTTGCGCGTACTGCGGCATGTTAAGGACGAGCATGCGGCTCTGCTCGACCGCAAGCGGAACGATCACGATGAGCACGACCGCAACGACGACGATGATAACGAGATAGATCGCCGTAATCGCAAGCCACTTCGGCATGCGCGTTCGTTTCTCGAGCAGCGCCACGACCGGACGAGCACCGAATGCGATGAACGCTGCGATCGTGAAGATGGCGATCGTGTGCGGAATCAGCTTGACGATCCACCAGAGCGCAACGAGTCCGACGAGCGTGACGACGACCCAGAAGATGCGTCGCGACGACGCGGAGTTTAGAGCGGCTTGCACAGCTGCCGCCGTTCGGTCCGGTAGCCGAGGCGGCTGTAGAGCCGCCGTGCCGGAGCGTTGCTCTCGGTAACCATCAAGGAGATATACGGCAAGCCGCGCCGTTTGGCTTCATTTTCGGCTGCGCGTAGCAACGCCGTTCCGGCACCGTGCCGTTCGAAGCCCCGATCGACGGCCATATACGCGACGAACGCCTGCGGCTGCAGCGAAACCTCGTCGGGAAGTGCGTCGAGCAAGATGAGAAATCCGGTCGGCCGGCCTTCCTCCTCCGAAATGAGGAGCACGTGCGACTGCGTCGAGACGACCTCGAGCATGCGAAGATAGCCAGCACGCATTGCTTCCTCGTCAGCCTCGCGCACGCGGCTCGTGGCCACGCGCTCCAGGCCGCAGCTCTCGACGAAGCTCCAATCCTCGGGGCGGCCGAGGCGTACCGTTACGTTTTCCAGCTGGGCAATAGCCTTTCGACGGCGTCGAGAAGGATTGCGTTCTCCTCTTCGGTGCCGATCGTGATGCGCAACCGCCCCGGCATGCGCAGCGCGTCGCCACAGCGGACGATGATGCCCTCCTGCAACAAGTCTTCGTACGCGCGCGTTGCGCTCGCAGGCACGGCCAGGGCGTAGAAGTTCGCCTCCGTCGGATACCGGTGCAGGCCCATCGCGTCGAACGCCGGGAAGAGCTGCCGCTTTCCGGCTTCGTTGTTTGCGATGCTGCGCTGCACGAAGGCGCGATCTTCCAATGCGGCGGCAGCGCCCGCAAGCGCGGGCGCTGCAACGTTGAAGGGCAGCCGAATCCGTTCCAGCATCTCGACCGTCTCTGCGTCGGCGAACCCATAGCCGAAACGCAGCGCTGCGAGGCCATATATCTTCGACATCGTTCGCAAGACGAGCGTTCGCGAGCGACGCGCAACGTCCGCAATTGCATCGACGACGTCTGCAGACGAGAACTCGCGGTACGCTTGATCGACGACGAGAACGACGTCCGGCGGCAAGCGTTGCAGGAACGCGCTCCAGGCTTCGCGCGTTACCGCCGTTCCGGTTGGATTGTTCGGGTCGCAGACGAAAACGAGCTTCGTGCGCGGCGTGATGCGCTCGAGCATGCCCTCGAGGTCGGTCGTGCCGTCACGCAGCGGCACCTCGACCGCGGTCGCCGCGCGCACACCGATCGCGAGGCGGTAGAGCAGGAAGCTCGGAACGGCGACGATGGCTTCGTCTCCTGCCTGCAGATACGTCTCAGCGACGAGCTTGACGATCTCGTTGCTGCCGTGACCGACGACGACGTTTTCGCCGCGCATGCGATGCGCGGCGGCAAGACGCTCCTTGATATCGGGATACGCGTCGTCGCCGTAGAGATTGAGACCGTTGACGGCGCGCGTTGCTTCGAGCGCTTTCGGCGACGTGCCGAGAGGATTCTCGTTTGAGGCGAGCTTGACGATGCGGCCGCCTCCGCCAAATCGGCGGCGAACCTCCTCAGGCAAGGTCGCGCGCTGATACGACTCAAACACGGCGCGATCCCGGATCCTCGAGCGGTACGCCGCTCGCGCATTGCGGACACTCCCCAGCAGCGTACGAGTCGAGAGGGAGATCGAGCAATGCGAAGAGAGGAGCGTCGAGTGCGACCGCGCCGCGGCAGACGATCGCGCCGATGCCTACGACGCTCGCGCCGCGTCCGTGCACGATGTCGAGCACTTCACGGACCGATTGTCCGGTCGTGACGACGTCTTCCACGACGAGCGCGCGATCGGACGGGCCGAGTGAGAAGCCGCGCCGCAGGTGCGGCTCGCCGCGTTCCTTCTCCACGAAGATCGAGCGCGTTCCAAGCGCTCGTGCCACTTCGTGCCCAAGGAGAATGCCGCCGACCGCGGCGCTCACGACGACGGTCGGCGCCGCGGAGAGAAAGTGCTCTGCAATCGCCTGCGCGAGCGGTGCAAGCTCGGCCGGATTCTCCAGGATGCGAAACTTCTGGATGAAGCGGTCGCTGTGGCGCCCGGAGCTGAGCAGGAAGTGTCCTGAGAGGAGCGCGCCCACGCGTTCGAGCGTTTCAGAGAGCATCGAGCAACGCCTTCGCCGCCGCGCGCCGGTCGTGCGCTTCCAAGATGGGACGCCCGACGACGAGATAGTCCGCGCCGTTTGCCACGGCCTCGGCAGCCGTCGCGGTTCGGCGTTGATCGCCGCGTTCGGCGCCCGCGGGACGGATGCCAGGAACGAGCGTCAAGAACTCCTCGCCAAGATTCGCTTTGACCGCGGGCACTTCGGCTGCGGCGCAAACGACGCCGTCGCACTCCGCCTCGCGCGCGAGCGCGGCTCGCCGTAGGATCTCGGCGGTATCGTCGTTGTCGAGTGACGTGAGCACCGTAACGGCAAAGACGAGCGGCGCGGTTCCACCCAGCTCCGCAGCGCGCTCGCGAACTGCGTCGACCACCGCCCGCATCATCGCCGTTCCACCTGCCGCGTGAATCGTGAGCATGCGCATGACCGGCGAAACGAGCGCGCGATCGGACGGGCCGAGTGAGAAGCCGC
>JASHPC010000038.1 GCA_030038335.1 Vulcanimicrobiota bacterium | reverse complement strand
CGAGGGGGCGAGGGGACGTGAGGATCTAGCGGCTGAGGAGGGGTCCCCAAACGGTCGGCCCGAGGGAAAAGCTGGCGAGGAGCGCCAGCACCGCGAGGCCGACGAAGAGCCTCAGTTGCAGCGACCGCCTCATGGGAGCGCCGATCGCGCAGGCGACGCCTCCGAGGTACACGACCGCGCGAACGCTGGGAACGGCCGATGCTCCGGCGAGGACCGACCAGAGCACGAAGCCCGCTCCGGCACCGCAGAGTATTGCGAGGAGCGCGGCCGTTATCCAGATCACCGCATCGGCCGGGTCGAAGGCTCCTCTCCCGCGCACCATGCACGGCATCGTACGCGCTCAACCTTTAGCCCTACTTAGAGCAGCGTTAGGTCTCTCTGAGATTCGAGTCGAAAGCGGCCGCGATGATCGGTGAGATCCGTGTTTCACTCGGCGCGTTGCGTCGCAACGCGCGGGCGCTTCAAACTCTCGTCGGAGCGCAGCGTGCGGCCTTCGTCGTCAAGAGCAATGCGTACGGGCATGGCCTGACACCCACGACCATTGCAATCGAAGGGTTCGCGTCGCGAGTCTGCGTGTATGCCGCGGAAGAGGCGATCGCGCTGCGCGAGGGAGGCGTAACGGCGCCATTGCTCGTTCTTGGCCCCGTGCAGCCGAGCGCGCTCGAAGCGACGCTTGCGGCACGCGCCGAGATCGCGCTCTGGGACACGCGCGGATTTCTGCACGATCTCGCGGCGGCAGCGCGGCGCCGTTCCGAGCCATTCAGCGTTCACGTGAAAGTCAATACTGGGCTCAATCGGTTTGGACTCGAGGCTGGCGAAGTGGCCGACGCCGTCGAAGATTACGCGCGTCTGCCGGAGCTGCGCCTCGGCGGCATCTTCTCGCATCTCGCGGCTGCCGAAGAGATCGACTCGCCCTACACAATGCACCAACTCGCGCGATTCGAGCGCGCGTGCGCCGAATGCAAGCCGCTGCTCGATCGGCACGGCATCGCACCGATTCGCCACATCGCGGCATCCGCCGCCGCGATGCTATGGCCGCAGACGCATCTCGACATGGCCCGCTTCGGCATCGCGCTCTACGGCTTGTGGCCGTCGTCCGAAACGCGTAGCGCAATGGGGCGCGAAGCGATTCCGCTCGAGCCTGCCTTG
Organism: Vulcanimicrobiota bacterium; assembly: GCA_030038335.1. GTDB lineage: Bacteria > Vulcanimicrobiota > Vulcanimicrobiia > Vulcanimicrobiales > Vulcanimicrobiaceae > Tyrphobacter. The sequence goes on along the minus strand of JASHPC010000038.1, from coordinate 6,138 downwards.
AGCATGCGCTCCTCGCTCGCCGTAACGCGAACCGTTGCCGCCGGCGAGCCCATCGGATACGGCAACACCTACGTCGCCGCCGGCGAAATGCGCGTTGGCGTCGTTCCGCTCGGATATGCCGACGGGGTGCCGCGCGCGCTCTCGAACCGTGGCGCGTTTCTCGTCGAGGGTACTCGCTGTCCGGTCATTGGACGCGTTGCGATGAACACGACGACCATCGACGTCACCGACGCGCAGCACGCACGTCCGGGATCCTCCGTAACGTTGATTGGGCAAGACGGCGAGCACTCGGTGACGGCAGACGACTGGGCAGCCTGGGCGAAGACGATTAACTATGAGATTGTCGCGCGTTTGCCCGCGCACGTTCCGCGCGTCTACGCCGACGACTAAGTTTACTGATGGACGCGCTCCGCGAGTTCGGTCCAGGACTGTGGACCGCTGAAGGTCCGCCGGTTCGCACGCTTGGCATATCATTTCCGACGAGGATGGTCGTCGTAAGACTTGGCGATGGTACACTCTGGATTAACTCTCCGGTGGAAGCGTCAGATAGCGAGATCAGCGTTCTTACGGCGCTGGGACCGGTTCGACACTTGATCGCGCCTACGAAACTACACGTTTGGAGGCTCCTCGCGTGGAGCGCGCGATTTCCCGATGCGCAGCTGTGGGGGCCGCCCCGCACGCCGCGCTGCTACGGCGGCCTACGCTTTACGGAAATGCTCGCTGACCAGCCGCCGTCAGAATGGTCGCGGGAGATCGATCAGGTGATCTTCCGAGGAAACGCGTTTCTCGACGAGGTCGAGTTCTTTCACCGAGCTTCGGGAACGCTTGTCATGAGCGACTTCTTCCAGAGTTATCCGCCGCAGAACGGACGTCCAATTCTCAATACGTTGGCGCGGCTGGGCGGCGTTGGCGGCGAAGGAGGCGTGGGACTCGACATTCGACTCTCGTTTATACGCCGAGACCTCGCGCGTGCGTCGCTGCGAGCGATCCTTGCGTGGAACTTCGATCGCTTGATTCCGGCACACGGTGAACTCAGAGCGACTGGCGCGAAACCGGCCATCGAGCGTGCGTTTCGCTGGTTGCGCGCTTAACGGAGCTCTCGGATCGCCTCCGCCAGGTCGATCGTTCCTTTGTAGAGCGCACTTCCGATAATGCACGAGTCGACCGCCGGAATCGCCTCAGCGCGCAGCGCGCGAAGGTCGTCGAGGTTCCGTGCTCCGCCGCTCGCCGTAATCTTCACCGGCGCGGCGGTTCCGACGGCGCGCAGCGCGTCGACGTCATAGCCAAGGCCCATTCCGTCCCTGCGTATCTCGGTGAAGATCACGCGCTCGACACCCCACTGCGCAACGCGCCGCACGAGCGCGTCGCGCGCCACCGGTGTGCGCTCTGCCCAGCCGTGCGTCGCCACTTCCTCGCCGCGGGCATCGATGCCAGCGATGATGCGCGTTCCGAGTTTTCCTATGATGTTGCGCGCGATGCGCTCCTCCTCAACCAGGAGCGTTCCGAGAATGACTTCGCTCGCGCCGCTGTCCAGTCGCGCCTGCGCCATCTCGAGCGTGCGAATGCCGCCGCCCGTCTGCACCGGCACCGACACCGCCGCGCAGATGCGCTCGATCGCGCGCACGTTCTCTCCCGACCCGAAGGCGCCATCGAGATCGATGACGTGCAGCCGTTGCGCGCCGGCTTCCACGAAGCGCTGCGCGCGTCCAACCGGGTCTCGGTCATAGACGGTTGCCGTCGAGATGTCTCCGGCCTCCATGCGAACGCAGGCGCCGTCTTGGAGGTCGATGGCGGGAATAACGATCATTGCGGCTTCTTCGCGAGACAGATGAAGTTGTCCAGCAAGAGTCCTCCCGTGCGTTGGCTCTTCTCAGGATGGAACTGCGTTCCCATGACGTTCTCCCGAGCGACGATTGCGGCGAAACGCTCCCCGTGCGTCGCCGCCGCGACCGTCTCTGCAGCGACCGGGGCCCGATACGAGTGAAGAAAATAGACGTAGGTGCCGGAGCCCAGACCTTCGATGAGCGGATGGCACGCCACCGGTTCGAGCACGTTCCATCCGATATGGGGAACGCGCGGCGCGCGGGAGAAGCGCTCAACCGTGCCAGCGAGCAGCCCGAATCCGATCGAGCCGCCGAACTCCGTCGAACGCTCGTAGAGGAGTTGCATGCCGACGCATATGCCGAGAAACGCGCGACCCGACGCGATGAAGCTCTCGATGGCGCTATCGAGGTTCCGTTCGCGCAGCGCCTCCATCGTTGCACCGAATGCGCCGTCACCCGGAAGAATCGCCGCGTCTGCCGCAAGCAGACTCTGCGCGTCGCCGGCGAGCGCATACGAAACGTCGCGCCGCTCGAGCGCCGCGGCGAGCGAACCGAGGTTGCCGCCGCCGTAGTCGACGACCGCAACCTTCATGGAACGAAGACCGTGCGCGCGCGACCGTCGACGGCGGACCACGCTCGCTCGACGTCACGAAGCGCCACTGTGCGCGTCTCGATCGAGAACGGCAGCTTTGCCGCTTCTTCGAAGAAGCGTCCAATCGACTCCATGAGCCGCGCCAGCGAGACACTGCCGAAGCCGCTTCCGAGAATCTCCAGTCCCGAGCTTCGGAGCGTCGCCGATCGCAGCGCGATTGCTTCGCCGGCAACTGCACCGATCTGAACGTAGCGAACCCGCTTTGCAGCGCTCGTCGTGTTGCCGGCAAACGCTTCGAGGACGCTCTCAGCCGGCTCGCCCCAGAGGTAGTCGAGCACGACGTCGATTTCGTGGTCGCGTATGGCAGCGCGAAATGCGTTAACGAGCGCGGCACGTTCTTGCGTGAGCGAGATCGCCGCATCGGCGCCGAGCGATGCGAGTGCCTCGAGCGCTACGGGATTTCGCCCCGCCGCAACGACGCTCCGCGCGCCAAGACGCTTTGCGATCTGCACGGCGAGCGCTCCGGCCGTACCAGTCGCGCCGAGCACGAGGACGCTCTCACCTGCGACGAACCCGGCGCGCACCGTCAGCGCACCCCAGGATGACATTGCCGGGTTCGACATGCCGGCGGCTGTGACGTCGTCGATCTCAGGAGGAACGGGCACGCAGAGGTCGCGCATCGTGATGCTGCGCTCGGCGAAGCTTCCAAACGGAGGACGCGTGGCGCCGAAAAGTACGCGCGAGCCGTCGTCGAGCGTCCCTACTCCGTCGACCCCCGGCACGAACGGCACGCCTTCCCCTCGAAGGTAATGTTTCCCAGAGGTGATCGACCGCACGACGCGATGCAGACCTGCAGCGCGTACGCGAACGAGACAGTCGGACGAAGCCGGAACCGGGTCTTCGAACGTCGCGTACCGCGGCGGCTCACCCGGCGCCGCGATGACGGCGGCGTTCATTCCAAGACGCCCTTCGTCGACGGTATCTCATCGCCGACGATCGCCTTCGCTTGAGCAAACGCGCGCGCGAAACCCTTGAAGCATGCTTCGCAGACGTGATGCGCGACGTGCCCATTCATCTGGATGAGGTGAAGCGTAATCTTCGCGTTGTCCGTCAGCGCTCGGAAGAACTCGCCCACCATCTCCGTGGGCATCTCGCCGAGATTCTCGCGCAAGAAGTTTACGCGAAAGTTCAGGTACGAACGTCCGGAGATGTCAACGCTCGCCGCAACGAGCGCTTCATCGAGCGGAACCATGACGGAACCAAATCGGGCTATGCCACGCTTGTCGCCGAGCGCCTCGTGCATCGCGTTGCCAATCGCGATGCCAACGTCCTCGACGAGATGGTGATTGTCCATGCCGTCGCCTTTCGCGATGACGCGAAGCCCGATGCCGGCATGCTTCGCCAACGCCTCCAGCATATGGTCGAAGAAATCGACGCTGGTCGAGATGTCGGCGGCACCGCCGTCGAGATCGAGCGCAATCTCGACCGAGGTTTCCGTCGTCTTGCGCGAGAGAGCGGCGCGTCTGTGCTGCTGCGGCATTTCCGCGGTTTCCAAGCATGAAGCCAATGCCCCTTGCAGAAATCCGCGGCCATGGAACCCCTGGACCTGACCGCGCGCCCTCCTCGCAGCCCCTCGGTTCGTCTCGGCGGCCTGACGATGCTGCCGCGAACGATCGACAAGCTGCGCGCATCACTGCCGGGCGGACAGCTCGGCGCCTACTACATCCGCGGCTTTAGCGCGATGTTGCTCGGCGAGCTCGGCATCGACGAAGAGACGCTCCGCTCAGTCGTCGCGAAAGCAAAGGACGAGGACGAAGTCGCCGCGTGGGTTCGCGAGCACAGCGATCCGTCCCGGTACGACGAGATCAACGCGCTTCTGCGCAAGCGTCGCATCGCAGATCGACTCGACGATGCAGAGTTCGTCGCGCGCTATCCCTCCATCACTGCACTCTCGCTGCCGCACGACATGCCGCTCATCGACATGCTCGACTACGACGATCGCTGGATGTTCGAGCGACGATGAGTTAGGAAGCCGCCTCGGGAGCGAGCGCCACCGGACCTTCCAGCGGACGCATCGTGAGCCATGCGTACGCACCGCCCGTGCGATGCGCGAGCGACGCGAGCGTTTCGACTTCATCGGGAAGATAATGAGTTCGGTCGCGTTTTGGACCACAGGCGAAAAAACCCACGAGCCGTCCCCGCGCCGTCATCGGAACGAGAAGCGCGCCTCGGAACGGATGCCCGGGTTCGTCGCACTCGAAGGGTTCGCTCCAACGCCGTAGACGAAGCACCGCGAAATCGTCGCTCGGCAAAAGGTGCGGTGCAGGATCCACGTCGGGCGTCACCAGCGAGTAGACGGACCCGTCGGCCGTGTAAATTGCGACATACTCGCTTTCGAGTCTCTTCTGCAATGCGTCGTACGTTTGCGCCGTCAGGCGGTGCGGATCGGAGATGAGGTCCACCTCCTGCGTGAAACGCCGCAGCGCCGCGAGCGCGACGGTTTTCGCGCGAAAGATGATTCCATTGAGCAAATCCTCGATGCGGCGATGCACCGTCGTGAGGGAGAAACCGAGGAGCAGCGCAAGCGCGAGCTCGCCGAGGAGTGCAAACCGAGATTCGGCCAACAGGCGGCTGAAAGCCCAGTCGACGAGCGCCAAAACTCCTACCATCAACGACGTGATAACGGTGTAGAGCAGGGCGCGGCTGAAGATCAGACGCACGTCGAACAGCCGATGACGCAGCACCGTGTACGCAAGCGCGAGCGGCGCGATGATGGACCATGCTAAAGCGAAGTTGGCGAACCAAATCGGTGCGAGCAGACCAAGCCCGTTCTCCATGAGGTCCATCGCAAAGAACGGAATGAACGCGACTGCGAGCCCGGCTACGACCCATTGAAGGCGATTTCGGTTCTGCGCTGGCGCAGTGACGTATCTGGCGATCAGCGTCAGGATGCCGATCGCGAAGAATACGTACCCGACGGCTTGGCTGGCGGTCTCCAGCCCGCGAGGCTGGAGCGTTGCATACACGACGTACATGACTTGTGCTGCGACGCTCCACGCGATGAGTATCGGTGCCGCGACGAAGAGCAAGAGCCGTTCGGCGAGCCGCGCGGTGCCGCTTGGACGACTCTCTGGGAAGCGCAGAGCAAACGAAACGAACGCGACGCACGCGATGGCACCCGCGGCCTGATACACGACGTCGCCGAGCAGTCGGAAGGGAAGTGTTTCGTACTCGGTGAGCAGCGCCGACGGTGTGAAGCAAAAGATGTATGAAAACACGTAGAAGGCCCACGTCGACGGCATTGGACGTAAGAGCACGAGCAGTGCCGCCAGTGCAATGTACAGCCAGCCTGCGATGATCTCGATGACGTCGGTAACATTGTCGACCGTGGATCGCGGAAGGACATGCGATACGAGCGTTATCGCACGTCCCGACCGCAAATAGACGCGAAAATGAGTGCCTTCCGGCGCAACGGGCTCGAAGCTCGCTACCGCCCGGTGAAGCGGCGTCACGCGCCGGACATCAATTTGATCGCCGACGTGTAGCCCCGCACGCATGGCCGACGCGTCCACCGCGGTGACGTGACCGGCTTGATCGGCGGAGTACCCAAAAGTCGCGTACGGATGCCAAGGGTCTGCGATGTCCACACCGCTTTCGAACATCGCAAGCAGCGTAAAGGCAAGAACGAAGACGGTCCTGACGACCGCTCTCGAGCCCACTTAC
>JASHPC010000037.1 GCA_030038335.1 Vulcanimicrobiota bacterium | reverse complement strand
TATATCGAAGGCCCGGAAGTGCTTCCCGGTTCGTATCAGGTTCGGTTACGCGTTGGCAAGTGGACGAAACAGGTTCCGGTCGACGTTAAACTCGATCCTGCGTCGACCGCGTCAGTCTCAGATCTGCGCGCGCAGTACGACGCGCTCGAACGGCTCGCGCAGCTGCAAGAAGGGTGCGAAACGCAGGTTGCCGTCATCGAGTCGCTCGACTCACAGATTCGAGCGCGCCTCGCGAAGACGAGGAACGCCCAGCTTCGCCGTACGCTAAACGTGTATCGCGCACGATTGAATGCTGCTGCCGACGCGCTGCGGACCGGCAACGGAAGCGAGAACGCGGGCTACAAGCATGCGGCAGCGCTCATCGACCAGATTGCCTACCTGCGCCATATATTGCCTACGTATTTGGGGCCCCCGACGCAGGCTCAGAGCGCACTCATCGACGCGGACGAAACGGACGCGACGAATCTCTCAGCACGCACGCGAGCGCTCTTCACGACCGCGCTCAGCGCTGCTAACGGCGCGCTCACGCAACTGCATATGAAACTGCTGCGCGCCACGCCCGGAAAGCGCAAGCCGCATCGGTTCGTAGCGCCGCCCGACTAGTAACCGCTAGCGCGGAGCCGGACTGACCGGCGGGATCATGGTTGGAGTGGCGGACGTCGTCGGCGTCGGAATCGGCGTGATCGTAGCCATCGGTCCCGGCGCGCGCACGGTGGCGGCATGGGATTGTGCGCGCGATTCTACCCGGCCTGCGATGCTTGACGCACGATTTTACGCGACTGAGGGAATTGGCCGGGCGGCGCCCTAACCCTTAAGCGATGGAACCGGAAACGCTGGAAAACCGCACGCCGAACCGCGCCGCGCACGACCTGGAGCCCCCGGAGGCGCTCGTGCGCTTCATGTCCAGCGATTGGAAACCGCGAGCGCCACAGCTCCGTGCTCACGCGCAACTGGAGCGGCTGCGGGAGCGGCGCAGCGCTCTTTCGCGCGCCTTCCCTGCAACGTATCTCGTGATCCCGGCTGGCCGTCAGCACGTTCGCGCGAACGATACGTACTACAGATTTCGGTCGTCGAGCGATTTTGCGTATCTCATGGGCGACGGAGAACCTGGTGGGCTCGTCGTCTTCGAACCCGAAGGCCAGAGCCATCGTACGCGCCTGTACGTTCCAGCCCACAATCGGGGGACGGCACAGGGATTCCTGGATCGCGTGTACGGTGAGCTTTGGGTCGGCAGCCATCGTGGCGTGGAAGAGAGCAAGGCATACTACGGCGTTGACGAGTGTGAACCGCTCGATGCTATAGAAGGGTATCTCGAAACGCTGCGCGCTGCCGGGCACGCAACGCGCGTTTTGCGCGGCGTCAACGAGCAGATCGACGGGCTCTTCCCAAAGAGCGATGCCGACGCCGAGCTCGCGACGTTTCTTTCAGAGATCCGCCTGCGTAAAGACGCCTACGAGATTGGAGAGCTGCGCAAAGCGGTCGAGGTTACGAAGCGCGCGTTCGACGACGTCGTCGCGATCCTGCATACTGCAAAGAGCGAGCGTGAGGTCGAGGGGACGTTCTGGCGCCGCGCCCGCACCGAAGCCAATGACGTCGGATATCTCACGATCGCGGCAGCAGGCGACCACGCATGCGCGCTGCACTGGACGACGAACGACGGAACGCTCGAGCCGGGGAAGCTTCTGCTTCTCGACGCAGGCGTCGAGTGCGACTCGCTCTACACGGCGGACGTCACGCGAACGCTTCCCATTTCCGGCCGTTTCAGTCCCGAGCAGCGCGCCGTGTACGATATCGTCTTCGAAGCGCAGCGAGTCGGCATCGAAGCGTGTGTACCCGGGAACGATTTTCTCGAGCCGAACCGCCGCGCGATGCGCGTGCTCGCGCAAGGACTCATCGATCTAAAGGTACTGCGCTGCTCGCTCGACGACGCGCTCGATCCCGAGCATCAATACTACCGCCGGTATACGCTGCACAACGTCAGCCATATGCTCGGCATCGACGTTCACGACTGCGCACGCGCGCGCGTCGAGCACTACCGCTACGGCGCGCTCGAGGCTGGAATGGCGCTCACGGTCGAGCCCGGCCTCTATTTCCAGCGCGACGACGCGACCGTTCCGGAAGCGCTGCGCGGTATAGGCGTCCGTATCGAGGACGACGTCGTCGTCACGAGCGGCGCTCCCGACAACTTGTCGACAATCCTTCCGTCGGCGGCGGATGCCGTCGAGGCATGGGTCTCCGCGTCGAAGTAATCTACGTCGTCGTCGAGGGCGGCGAGTACGTCGGTCGAGACTGAATCTGGCTTTGCGCAGACGGCCATTCGCCGAAAGCCAGAATAAGGACGCAGATCAGGTTGCCGACGTATGGAACGAGATTGAGCAATGCGAGCGCGCCGCTGAATCCCGCTTTCTGAAAGATGCGCCAGTAGAACCAGATGAAAAGCGCCGTCGCGACGAGACCGATGACGACGATGATCGAGAACACCGTTCCCATTGCGGCAAACGCGTTCATATTGTAGTTTTGCGAGTTGTCCATGCGGCAGCCGTTCGCTTGGCTTGGGCCGGCCCCTTCGGACGTATGTTTTTCTCATGAGGGCGGTGTAAAATAGCCGTAATGTACCGCCTCTCTGCGACCGACGCGTTCGTCGTGGTCGATCCCCAAAACGACTTTCTGCCCGGTGGAAGTCTCGGAGTTCCCGACGGCAATCGGATCTTCGAGCCGATCAATCGGCTCATGCCGCTCTTCGCGTACGTCGTCGCATCGCGGGACTGGCATCCGCGCGATCATTCGTTCTTTCAGGCATACGGCGGCCCGTGGCCGTATCACTGTCTTGCGGGAACGAAAGGCGCAGAGTTCTCGCCGCTCTTCCACGCGTCCGAGGTCGACGAAGTAGTGAGCAAAGGAACCGATCGCGCAACCGATGGCTATAGTGCGTTCGCGGGGACGGCGCTCGGAGACCGTCTGCACGCGCACGGGATTCGTCGAATCTTCATCGCCGGCATCGCAACGGATTACTGCGTGAAGCGTACTGCGCTCGACGCGCGCGATGCGGGGTTCGACGTCGTCGTCGTAACGGATGCGATCGCAGGAATCGACGCGAGCCCCGGAGACGTCGAACGCGCTCTCGACCTCATGCGCGCACGAGGCACCGGCTTCATCGACTCGTCGGCTATCGTCAAAGGATAACGGACGGCGCTCGGCGACCTTTGTGGTCAAAGAGAGCCATGAGTCAAGAACACCTCTACAAAGACCACGTTCTCGAGGTCGAGCCGACGGGAATCGAGCGCGTCGAGGACGCGCAGCGGCATGGCACGCCACGCCATCTCTTCGGCGTTTGGTTTTCGGCAAACGCGGAGATCGCGACGTGGATGGTTGGGCTTCTCGTCACCGCGTCGTACGGCACCAGTCTGCGCAGCGCCGCCATCGGCCTCGTGCTCGGAAACGTCGCCGGGTTCGCAGTACTCGGAGTTCTCGGCACGATGGGACCGCGGTTCGGCGTTCCGCAGATGGTTGCGGGGCGTCTTGCGTTCGGCCGCAGCGGCAACGTGGCCCCTGCGGCGTTGAGCTTCCTCGCCGGAGTTGGATGGTTTGCGATCAACACGGTTTTCGGCGCCTACGCGCTTCAGACGATTGCCGGGTGGCCGTATCTTCTCGCGCTCGTCGTCATGCTCGCGCTCCAGATCGTCATCGCCGTCTACGGCTACAACTTCATTCACTTCTTCGAACGAGCGAGTGCGGTGCTGCTCGCGCTCGGATTTCTCGCGCTCGGCGTCGTTACGTTCTCTCGCGCCGACTGGCATGTGCCGTTCAACCCGCACGCACAGGCAGCAGCCGGCGGACCGGCTGCTGGATTCATCTTCGCAACGGCGCTTGCGTTTTCGTATGCGCTCGGTTGGGTTCCGTGTGCCTCCGATTACTCCCGATACTTGCCGCGCTCGACCGACGCGCGCAAAGTATGGTGGTACTCGTTTCTCGGTTGCACGCTCTCGTGCATCGTCTTGGAGATCATGGGAGCTGCCGCGGTAACTGCCGCGCGCGGCGTCGATTTCACCACTGCTCTGCCGACGCAGGCCGTCTCCGCAATTCTCACGACGGGATGGATTGCGAAGATCGTTCTCTGCGCGATCGTGCTCGGAACGCTCACCGCGAACTGTATGAATCTCTACTCGGGCGCGCTCGCGGCGCTCGTCGCGTTCAACGTGCGCATCAAACGCGCGGCCGCGGCCTTCTCCGTGGGTGTGCTCGGCGCGCTCCTCGCCGTCGGCGGAGCGACCTGGAGCAGCATGGCAACGTATTACACGAACTTCTTGCTCATACTCTCGTATTGGGCGTCGCCGTGGGCTGCGGTCGTGCTCGTCGATCTCTGGATGCGCGGTCGCGCCGACGCGGATCCCGAACGCGCGCCGCGGTGGCGCATCGGCGCCATCGCGTGGATCGCGGGACTCGTCGCATCCGCACCGTTTTGGAACCAAGCCTGGTTCGCAGGCCCGATCGCGCGCGCGTATCCACAACTCGGTGATTTGTCGTACTACGTGGGCTTCGCGGTTGCCGCCGCGGTGACCGCACTCTTGGGGCGCGCGCGGCTTCCCGCCGCCGCGATGCAGGACTGATGCTCGAGCTCGAGAGCGCAGAGAAACGCTTTGCCGACGTCGTCGCGCTGCGCGACGTCAGTCTGTCGATCTCTGACGGAACGACATTCGGATTGCTCGGGCCAAACGGCGCCGGCAAGACGACGACGATGCGTCTGATATTGGGAATCATGACTCCCGACGGGGGCAGCGTGCGTTGGAACGGCGCGCGCATCGACGAGCGCGTGCGTTTGCGGTTCGGATATCTTCCCGAGGAGCGTGGCCTCTACGGCAAGATGCGCGTGCGCGATCACATCGTCTATTTCGGGCGGCTACACGGAGTGCCGAAGAGCGAGATCGAGGCGGCAGCCGACGAATGGATCGAGCGGCTCGACCTCGGAACGTACGCGCTCCGTCCGTGCGCGGAGCTCTCGAAGGGGAACCAGCAGAAAGTTCAGGTCGCGTGCGCAGCCGTTCATCGCCCCGAGCTTCTCGTACTCGATGAGCCCTTTACCGGGCTCGATCCCGTCAACGCGCAAATTCTGCACGACGTGCTCGCCGCGATGCAGAAGCGCGGAACGACGCTCGTTCTCTCAAGTCACGAAATGTGGCAGATCGAGCGCCTCTGTACCGAGTTCTGCATCATCGCGCGGGGCTCGGTGCGAGCACGTGGAACGCTCGCGCAACTACGTAGCGGTTGGCCGACGCGCCGCGTTCGCGTCGCGCCTGACGGCGGAGCGGTCTGCGCGACCCTGGAACGTATCGAAGGTGCGCGCTTCATCGAACGTGATGGCGAAGCCGTGACGTTCGATCTTCCGCGCGCGACTGACTGCGCCGAACTCCTGCGCCGCTTGATCGAGGTCGGCACGATCTCGTCGTTCGAACAGATCGAACCGTCGCTGCAGGACGTGTATCTGCGCGTGCTGCGCGGAGACGGAACGGAGGCGGCCTAGATGCAGTTTGGAACGATCTACAACGCGGAGTTGCTACGGCGACTTCGTTCACGCGCGTTCGTCATCGGCCTCATCTTCGGCGGCCTCGGTGTCGCGCTCGTAACACGGCTTCCGTCGCTCATCGAATCCATGCAGCTCGGCGCGATCCGTTCCATCGCCGTCGCGGGGCCGCCGTCGCTCGTCGTGCCGGCGAAGCAGCTCCTTCACGAGAACGGTGGCTTCTCGGTGCGCATCGTTCCGCTTTCATCCGTCGCTCCGAGCCAAGAGACGCTGCGGCGGTGGCACGTTGGCTCGTTGCTCCTTCTCTCCGAAAAGAAGCAGCATCTCAACGTTTCGATCTATACGACCGATCCCGAGAACGTTACGCTCTCCACGATACGCGGTCCGCTCTTGCCGCTCGACGTCTCTCTGCGCACGCATCGTCCTCCAACCGCCGTGAGACGAGATCTCTACTTCCCGATTACCGTGCACTCGGTCACCGCACGTTTCGTCAACGCAGCGCAGTCGGCAGCCGCGCACGCGGTGGCATATCTTCTGCTCTTCCTCCTCTACATGCTCATCGTCTTCAACAGCCAGCTCGTGCTGACGTCCGTTGCCGAGGAGAAGACGAGCCGCGTCGCCGAGGTTCTCGTCGCCACGGTAAATCTTCCAACGCTGCTGGCTGCGAAGATTCTCGCGTCGACGACGCTCGCCGCGTTGCAGATGGCGACGTGGATCGTTATCGGTGGACTCCTCTCCAGCAGTGGTACGGGTGCGACGGGACCGGCTCTTGCCGTCGGGTCGACGTCGTTCTCGGCGGTGACGCTCGAAACACTCGTTGGATTCCTCGTCTTCTTCGCACTTGGATTCTCGCAGATGTCCGTCATCTTCGCCGGTGCCGGCTCGCTCGTGAATCGCACGGAGGATCTCGGTGCCGTCAGCGGCCCCCTCTTCATCCCGGTGATCGTCGCATTCATGCTCGCGATCATGACGCTCGCGAATCCCGAAGCACCGTTTGCCGTTGTGTGCAGCTTCGTCCCGGTGCTCTCGCCATTTGTCATGTTCGCGCGCATCGCCGTCTCCAGCGTTCCGCTCGGCCAGGTACTCGGAGCCTGCGCGATCGATCTCGCGTGCGTCATTCTTTTTGCGATCGCGGGCGGCAGGCTTTACCGGCTCGGCATGCTTCTCTACGGACGAGCGCCCTCGTGGCCGCAGATCGTGCGTGCCGCGTTCACCCGCTAGGCTCTGTAAAGTCTCGGTAAAGCCCGCCAAGGGGCGCGCCCTCGCCTAAACTACGGGCGAGAAGCGGACGATGGACTATGAGCGGACGGCTCGCTTGAGCCGCCCGCTTAGGAGGTCGAAGAATGTCCACGGCGGCCGCGAACCCAGCGCGAAAGCCAGATAGATCAGCCGGCATCATTTCTCGCGGCAGATTGCTCGCGTGGCTCGAGCGTCACGCCACGGCGCGGCTACGTGCGATTGCGGCACCCCCCGGCTTCGGCAAAACCACACTCATCGCAGAGTATTTGCACGCCCGTCCCGCGTGCCATTATCTCTCGGCGTCATCGTTTCGCGGTAAGGCTGACCGCCTGATCGAGGCGATCGACGAAAGTTTTGGAGTCGGCAGCGGCGAGCGGCGAGAAGTTGCAATCGACGAGATCGACACACTCTCCGACGACGACCTCGCGACGCTCTCGAGCTCGCTCTCCGATATCCCCGAGCACGTGCACGTCATCATCGCATCGCGTTCGCGCGATCGCATCGCCGAGCCGCGACGCTTGCTCGACGGCACGACCGCGGTGCTCGACATGACGCGTCTGGCGTTCAACGCAGACGACGTTGCGGAGCTCTGCGCGCGCCTCGGCGTCGAAGCCCTGCCACA
>JASHPC010000036.1 GCA_030038335.1 Vulcanimicrobiota bacterium | reverse complement strand
CAACACACTGCGGTTCGCTCCGCCGCTCATCGTGAGAGAAGAAGAAGTTGAGCGCGCGTTGGGAGTGGTCGAAGACGCTGTTGACGGAGTTGAAGGCTAGTACATTGTGAGGTGAGAAGGATTCTCTCGGTGCGCGCGCTTCGAGGGATTCTTTCTGCCGCAGCTCTCATCGCATTTGCTGCGCTCGCTGCGTCGGTCTGTTCAGCGTCAAGCTCCGTTGCGCGTGGCGAGAGCCCGTATCTCGTGGCGTGGGGCATGGAGACGAAAACATTTCCCGGAAGCGGCAACGGGCACGACTTCATTGCAGTCTTCGACGTCACAAAGCCAGATTTCGGGCATCTTGTGGCGATGCTGCCCGTGCCCACGCGTTCGCACATGGCGCATCACACGAACTACTGGATGCCCTGGAATCGGATGCTTTTCGCCAACGATTTCACGGCAGACACCACGTATATTCTCGACATGCACGACCTGGCACGGCCGCGCATCGCCGGATCGTTTACCGATGCTGGTCCGTATACGCTCCCGCATGCCTTCGCAACACTTGCCAACGGGGACGTGCTGGCAACGTACCAGATCAAACGGGGGAAAGAGCAGACTCCTGGAGCGTTAGTCGAGCTCGACGGTCGAGGGCACGTTCTCCGTACGAGTGCGGCGGCCGATCCGCGCGTCGACCCGTACATACGTCCGTATAGTTTGCTCGTGCTGCCGAAGATCGATCGCGTCGTGACGACGAGCGCGCCGATGCCGCCGCTTACGACGAAGGGTCCGAGCAAGGTCGTTCAGGTGTGGCGTCTTTCGGACCTCAAACGGATCAAAACGATCGTTCTTCCGGAGACGCCGGGACATGCCGGCGCGCGCGATTTTCCCGACGAAGCGCGGCTGCTCTCCGATGGGAAGACCGTGCTCGTCACGACTGACGGCTGCGGGCTCTATCGCTTGAACGGTCTTGCGGGAACGAATCCGAGCGCGCAGTTTGTCTATGATTTTGGCAGTCGCTTCTGCCCTTCAGCACCGACGGTAATCGGTCATTACTGGATTCAGCCGTGTTTTGGCGCCCACAAGGTCGTGGCGGTCGACGTTCGCAATCCATTGCATCCGGTAAAGACAGGTTCCATCGCGTTCGGTGCGCACGCGTATCCTCACTGGGTTTCGTCGGATCCTGGCACGAACCGTTTTGCCATCACCGGCTACGGCGCGTTGTACTTCCAAGTCTCCTTCGCGTCGATCGATCTACGAACGGGAACGCTGCGCCTCTCTTCGCGGAGCATCAACTTCGATCGGAAGTGGCCCGACGGTTGGAACGGTCCGGCGATTCCCCACGCGGTGTTGTTCGTTCGGTAAGGGTTACGCGTCGATACGTTGTCGAACGATGTCTTTGGCCGCTTCGCGGACGACGGGCGAATCGATCGTAATAACCGATGGTGGCTCCGCGAGAACGAAAAGGCTCGCCTCCCAGATGCCATAGATACGGTAACGAGGATAATAATGCGACCACCAACACAGCCCATCGTACTCGTGGGTGTCGAAAATACGCCGGGCCCATTCTCGCGTAACGTCGCGATCGTCACTCACGACATCGGTAGGTTTTGCTATTCCGAATGCGACGAGCGCAGCGGTATCGTCGAGATTGCATACGCGCTCGCGCGGAAGACGTAGATGTGCCATCGCGAACGGCGGTTGATGGTGCGGAGCGAACGTTGCGCGGCGCCATCGGGCAAGCCGGCCAAAGCGTTCTGCGACTGCAGCCTGGGGCGAGCCGGCGAGATAGAGCTCGCGATACAACGTTGGATTCGCGATGCGGCCCTCGCCGGGTTCCGGCACAAAAAGCGCGCCGCCCGGTTCTCGTGGGGCGGCGCTGGGATCATACGGGAAAACGCGATAGAACTCGGTCACGCCGACGCGCTACTCGCAACGCCTCGCAAAGCCGAGAGCAGCGGACCCGAGCCATGCAAAGCGAGGACATCGATCGGTCGGGCATAGTTCAGGAACGGTTCGTTGCCTTCTAGCCAGTCAGAGATGACGCTGGCATCCATGATTTGCAGTGCGCGGGTCATGACATCGTGCAGGTCAAGCAGATGTTGCACGTGGTCGCCGACGATCGGACGTTTGCCAGTGCTCCAGTTCGTCACCGTGCCGGGGCTGACGTTGAGGATAGCCGCAAGGCGGTTGTTGCCGAAAGCCTCGACGAGCCGGTCAAGGAGCGGGCTAAGATCGCTCAGCGCCTCCGGCCGGCGCGTTTTCGGTGGAGCTTCTAAAAGCCAGGTCATGGGCGTAGTATAGGGCAGAATAGTTGAAAACACAATGTGTTTTCTGTTAGGCTGCTATACGTAGCAAGCATCTGCGCGGCGCGAAGGATGCGAGCGCTCGAGTAAAAGGCGCAGTTATCGCTGGTGCGGTCGCGATGCTAAGCATAATTGTGGTCAGGGGAAGTGCGTCTTCGTCATCCAATGAGCAATCGTTGGAGGCGCGCTGTAGTGAAACGCTGGCTTGTGCTATTTATCGTTGTCGGCGTGACGTCGTGCACGCGAGAAGGTGCCGCGTGGGGAACTCCGGGCGTCGTTCACGTGGCAACGAACGTCGAAGTGCATTCGTTGGTTCCGGAGTTTGCCTTCGATCAAGTACAGATCGATCTCGCCCAGCTTTACACGCAACCATTGGTAGGAATCAGCACGAACAATCGGGCTGTTCCCGTGCTCTGCACGGAAGTGCCATCTGTTGCGAACGGCGGCATTTCACCGGACGGACGCACGATCACGTATCATCTGCGTCGCGACGTGCGATTCGCCGACGGCGTACCGTTCACGTCTGCTGACGTTGCGTTTACGTACCGAGCCATTCTCGACCCGAGCAATCCGGTCAATGATACCAGTCTATACCGGCGCGTGTCGTCGCTCGAGACACCGGACCGGTGGACCGTGCGCATTCGCCTGCGTGCGCCGTGGCCGGAGGAGCCGAGAGAGCTCTTTGTTGCGGGTACGTTTCTGGACGCGATCCTTCCCGCGCATGCGTTTCATGGCACCGTAGATCTTGCGAGGAGCGACTGGGCGCAGCATCCGTTTGGAACCGGACCCTTTCGCGTAGAGAGCTGGACGCGCAGCGAAAACATCGTCCTCACGCCGAACCCGTACGCTCGCCCGCAGCCGCGCCTTCGGGAAGTGATCGTCGATTTCGTGCCCGACGACAATGCCGCGCTCATCGGCCTTCTCAATCACTCCGAAGACGTCGCTCAACTCGACGAGCTGCAGGTGCTGCGCGTACGTTCGACTCGCGGCATTCGGATCGTCCGTCAGACCTTCAACGGCGTTACCAGCATCGAGTTCAACGTGAAGTCGCCGCGTCTCAGCACGGTGGCGGCGCGACGCGCCGTCGCGGAAAGCATCGACCGTCGCGCAATTTTGCGAGACGCGTATCATGGCTTGCTTTCGCCTGCGACGACCGAGTTGTCGCCGGTGCTTCCGGAGTACGATCGTTCGATCGCTGGGATTCCGTACGATCCCGCCGCGGCGCGCTCGTATTTTCGGTCGCACCCTGTCGGGACGCTCGAGCTCGGGTACATCCCGAACGGCATTGACAACAACCTTGCGGTCATGCTGCAGGCCGAGTTGCGCGCGGTAGGCGTCAACGTTGCCGTGCATGCGTATCCCGAAAGCGTGTTTTTCGATCGCAGTGGCCCGCTTTTTGAAGGTAAGTTCGATCTTGCGATCTTGGCGTATATTGGCGGTCTCGATCCGATCGACTCCGAGCTCTTTCGCTGTGCGGACGCCGCTCCGGTGGGCTCCGATCTTGGGCGTTTCTGCGATCGTGCCTACGACGCCGCCTACGCGCGTGCCAGTAGCGACCTCGACCCAGCAGCCGGGCGTGCGGCATTCTTCACGATGCAGCGCGCGATGGTTGACCGGGTCGCGCTCGTACCGCTGGCGGTGTACACATTGTTCTACGGCGTCAATCCGTCGCTGCGCAATTTTTCGCCGAACATGCTCTTCATCTACAGCAACGCCACGCAGTGGGAGATGAACCCGAAGTAGCTGGTCGCGTCAGGTGGGCGACAGAAGCCGAGTTACGAGGGGCGCGAGGATAGAGAGAACGATCAAGCCGACGGTCCAGATGAACTGTCGATCCGTGTGCGCACGATTCCGGTCGATCTTCGTATCAAGCTGCGTGAATCGAGCATCGACGTGCGCGAAGCGAGCATCGATCTGTGCGAAACGGTCGTCGACGCGTTGCTCGAAGTTCGTGAGCCTCCGATCGATCTGCTCGTAAGCGCCCTCGAGGCGCGCCATCCTTGCTTCCAACATTTCTGGGTGCATCGCCAGTCTATCACGACGATTCGAGAAAACGACTAGAGGTTAGCCGATAGCCTTTTGTGCGTACCTTTGGCGGTAAGGCGATCGACAAAAGGACCGGACTTTACAGAAGCTTAACGGCCTGTTCGACCGCAAGACCTGGTTAAAACGAGATTAAGTGTATACGCTATCGGCCATGCGTGTGTCAGATGTGATTTCTGATCTCAAGCCAGTGAACCAATCCGTCGTAGACCATTATGCGATCGCGGCGGCGATTCTCGAGCGGCTCTTCGGCGCGGTTCCGTTTGAGTGGCTCGCGCTGCCGCACGCGCTGCGTGGTGCCCGCGTGTTTCACGGACCGCTATCGGAAAAAACGCGTACGAAGCGCGACGTCGTTGAGGTGCCACTCGCTAGTGGTGTGCGACGCTATCCGCAGCTCTCGGCATCACGGATTGAGGGGCTCGTCGCAAAGGCGCGCGCGCTCGAGTTTTATTCATGGTCGCCGACCGCGAGCGATCCGATGCGCGTTGCATTTGCGCGACTCTTGGTAGAGGAGTCTGCAGGCGTCTCGCGAGAAGTGTTTTCGAAGGCGCTTCTGGCGACGCGCGACGTACTCGAGGAGTCCGGCGTACGCAGCGTGCTCGTCTTCGACGGCGGTCGTGGAGCAGCGTGTTGGATTCCATTCGACGACGCACCGACGTATCCGCAGGTTCGGGCATGGCTCCATGACGTCTGCGCGCGAGCGGTGGAAGAGCATGGCGATCTGTTTACGCTCGAGCCGGACTCGCACGGCGGTACCTGCGCGCACCTCCATTGTGCGAGCAATGCGCCTGGGCGATTCAGTATTCTCCCGTACAGCGTGCGCGCTGGCGCTGGATATCCGCTCGCGCTTCCGGTACCGTGGGAGGAGGCAGAGCGCTTTGAGAACGGCACCGTGAGCGCCGGCGAGCTCGAGGGATGGCTTGCCCAACACGGTGAGGTGTTCGCGCGCGAACGCGAAGCGATCGGCGAGCAGCGCTTCGCGAGCGTTGCCGGGTCTGTCGACGTTCCGACGTCGCCGCTCGCGCTCATGACGACGGCCGGACCGATTATCGCTGCGGCAATCGCCGTGCTGCAGGACGGACAATCTCATAGTGCAGCGGAAATTCTTCAGATGGCGAGCGAGCGCGGATTGCTTGATGCGAAGGCATCGCAGAAGTACGTCTACACCTCGCTCATCGAGTACATCGCACGTGCGAAGGGAAACGGGCGCACACCGAAGGTCGTGCAGAATCCCGATCGAACCTTTCGCGTCAACGAGCCAGAGGATCTATGGCCGCAACTGAGCGACGAGCAAGCGCGGGAGTTGCGAGGCGCGGACGCGGTCGCGTCGCCGGCAATAGAATCGGTGATCGCGTCTTTGATGGAAACGGCAAAGGGAAGCGATGCTGCTGCGTTCGAGCAGGCTGTGTGCGCGGCATTCGAGGCGCTTGGATTTCACGCAACGCATTGTGGAGGTTACAAGGCGCCGGACGGATACGCGGACGCACCGCTCGGCCCGCTGGGCTATCGCGTCATGCTCGAGTGCAAGTCGGCGTCGCAAGGGCTGAACAAGCCCGACGTCTTGGAAGCCGCGAAGTTCAAAGACGCATATCGCGCGCAACACTGCGCGATGATTGCACGCGCGTACGCAGACGAAGTAGAGTTCACGAGCGAGCTGCACAATCACGGTGTGAGTGCCTGGACGGTAGACGACCTTGCGGCTGTGCTTCGAGCCGGCGCGAATCCACGCGAGGTCGAGTCCCTTTTCGCCCCCGGTTACGCGGCGGATGGCGTGGAGGGATTGCTATGGGAACGCGCGCACGGCACGCGCAAACGCGTGTTGCTCGTCGCCGACGCGATCCTGCGCTGCGGCTGGGCGACGCAGTCCGCCTACTGCGGAACTGCTGAGAACGCACCGCATTTTACGGAAGATGTGGCAATGGTGCTCGTAGACGAAGATCTCGCTGCGCAAGGCAGCAGCGCGCGGTGCGACCGAGGCGACGTCCAGGCCGCGATTTCGTATCTGAGCAACCCCATGGTGCAAAAGGTGGAGTTGTGCGATGACGGCAGTTTTATTGTGGAAGATCAGCGCGGTGCGGAGAGCTAGGAGAATCTGGCTGCATGCCTTGGTCAGACGCAGCCCTGGAACATTACCTTGGCAAGTGGGCCGGCGCTGGCTATTAGAGTAGGCTGCTGATTATACTTGTCGACCCAGTTTCTCGCAATTGCATCCGCTTCATCACGCGGTATCCTATTGAGCAGCGCGGTAAGTCGCAAAGATGGTCGCCAGCGCGAGGCCACCACTACTCTAGCGACCTGGCCGTTGCGCATGATAAGGACATTCCACGTCGTGCACGTGCGGCCGTGGCGATAGAGCTTCAGCGTGGATACGCCGTCGCGTGAGCCGAAACGCCCAACAGCCACAAATGGAATCCGCGCCACGGAGATCCGCTCAGTTTTACGCTTGAGGTCGAGGGCAATTGTTTGATAAATGACTATTTCGCCGTGCCCAGAGGTCTCTTGGAGATCGACGAGCGCGAGATATCCCCATGGGGGTGCCCAGGTACTCAGATAGTCGACGCGTGCGCCAGCCGCGCCTTTAAGCGTGGAAGTTGCCGCTAAAAATAAGAGAAGTAACGCAAACACGATAGAAGCCTTCAGCATTTTGGTTGCCGGTTTTCCGTGGCTCATCATCGTGATTGCGACTATAATCAGGCACCATTGCCGCTGTCAAGGCAAGTTAGTGGATTCCGGGTCGCCGAACGGCAGCTTTATTGTGTTAGAATGGGCCAACGCGGAAATGCACGACGCAGAGACGAGCCGACTATATCAGCGTCCGTGGCAAGTGAACGACGTCGACGCAGTCTTGCCGATGTACGAGAAGCCTGACGTTATGAAATGGATCCCGGGCGGGGCATGGGACCGCAGTAAGACGGAGAGATTTGTCGCGCGCGTGATGGAGGCGCACGAACGCCGGGACTTCTGCATCTATCCGGTTCTGCTCAAGGAGAGCGATCGGATCATCGGCCACTGCGGTCTCAATCGACTCGAAGGAGGACCGGAGATCGAGATCGCCTACCTTTTCGACGATCCATACTGGCACAAGGGGTTTGCGTCAGAAATAAGTGGTGCGGTTCTGGAGCTCGCGTTCCGAACCACCGACGTGAAGCGGATCGTCGCGGTAGCGTTTCCGGAGAACGCGCATTCCATCACGGTCATGCAACGAATGGGCATGCGGCCAATCGGCGTCGCCAGACACTTCAATGCCGACGTGATGAAATACGAAGCGCTTAGGTCCGCAACTACCTGATGGACTCAAGCTCGTAGAGCGCCATTGACCCGTCAACTGGCGCGGACGCCGGTCGGCGTCATCCCCGTCATGCGCCGCATCCAGCGCGTCATGTGGCTCTGGTCGGAAAAGCCCGACCGCAGTGCGACCTCCTTGAGTGCCCACTTGCCATTCTTGAGCAATAACTCGGCATAAGCGACTCGGCGTTGGACGACGTAGCGGTGTGCCGAGACTCCGACGGAGTCTCGGAATAGCCTCTTGAGATTATCGACGCTCACGCACCCGGCTCGCGCAAGCTCTACGAGCGTCAGATCGGAGTCTAGATGTTCGTCGATATATTCGAACACGGAGTCCAAGCCCACTTTGCGCGGCCGTCCGTGCGTATCATTCGGAGTGTTCGCATACGTGGTAACGAGTCTGATGGCGAGTGCACGGCCGAGCAACTCCCCAAGGTTGTCTTGGTCACTCGATGCGAGCTCTTCCATTAGCGCCCACGCAACGTGC
This sequence comes from Vulcanimicrobiota bacterium, assembly GCA_030038335.1. Lineage (GTDB taxonomy): Bacteria > Vulcanimicrobiota > Vulcanimicrobiia > Vulcanimicrobiales > Vulcanimicrobiaceae > Tyrphobacter. The sequence goes on along the minus strand of JASHPC010000036.1, from coordinate 2,815 downwards.
CGGAGTCGGGGATCGCGCACTTGCGTGCGACTCCCGATCGCCAGCGTTTCTGCGTTTTCGCCAACGCTCGAGGCAGCCGATCTGATGGCGTCGCTGCTGAGCATCACGCTGAGAAGTTCCGTCGGGCGATCGTGCTCCACGCTCACCGAATCGCCGGGACTGAGAATGTCGATGTCGCCGGCAATGCGCACCGCCGACTTCGAGCCGGAATCGCTGCGCCAGACGGCGCGGACAGGGTCGCCGACAAGCATCGAAACGACATACCGGGAGGCCCCCGGCAACTCCAGGAGGCCCGCGGAAGCACCGGAGACCACCGCAGTAATGCCGCGCCAGCGCCGCACGGAACGCATCACCATGGGTGGAGGAACCTGCGCATGTCGGAATAATAGTACTACATTGTAGAATATGTCAATGTGTAGGACAACTTGGCGAGCGAGCCGAACTGATGGTCTCTATGAGTCGCGCTAATCTCGGAGACTTCGAGCACCTCGTGCTCCTTGCCGTGATGCGCCTAGGCGACGCCGCATACGGCCTCGCCGTTCGGGGTGAAATCGAGCGCCGGACCGATCGCACGGTCTCGACCGGAGCCGTCTATAGCACGCTCGATCGGCTCGAGCACAAGCGTTTCGTCCGGTCGAGCATCGAGCAAGGAACGGTCGCGCGCGACAATCGGTTACGCCGGCGATACGAGATTCTGCCGGCGGGAAGGGACGCCGTCAACGCAGCTCAGAGCGACATTCGGGCGATGTCGCGGGGCCTAATTCTGCACAAGGGCGTGCGTTGACCAGGTCTATCGACATCGAATCCGTTCTCATCCTTGCGGTTGCTCCGCAAGACTTGGGGGATGCCATCATCGGGGATATGCGCGAACGGCGCAACGCGTTAGCGCAAACGCTTGGTGAAGGTCGAGCTCGCGCACTGTATCGTGCCGATGCATTTCGTTCGGTGCCCCCTCTTGCAGCGCAGGCCGTTTCGTGTGCGCTTGCGAGCAACTGGATGTTGTCGCTCGCGGCTGCAATCATCGCTCTAACGATGCTCCTCGCGGGCTCGCTCTTTTGGGATCAGTTTACTCTCAATAACTACTTTCAGGGCGTCTGCTGCCGAATGCTCGACGCGGCCATCGTTGCCTCGGTTCTCTGCTGCGTTCCGCGGCTGGGAGCGCCCAGTTGTGCGTTCCTATTCGTGTTGACCGCGATATTCAATGTGGCTTCGGGTGCAGCTCAACCGGGAGGAGGCTGGCATGTCATCACGAGCAATTGGCTCTACATTAACTTACTGCTTGACGGCATCGGTATAACCTGTGCCGCGGCCCTCTTCGGGATCCTGAGGCTTGTCCGGAGGTCTCGCGAGCATCGGCGGGCTTAGTATTGCCCAACGAACCGCGCACGTTGTTTAGGGCCGTCTCAGTGATGGCGTTGGCGGCGTCGATCTCGTTCCTCGTGGCTACGACCGGCGCCGTGATGGCGAGTGGCCGGGAATCGCCAGATCCCAATGCGCGGCTCGGTGTCTGGGAAGGGCAGTGGACCTTTCACGGTCAGCTTTTCGAAACGCCGTACAGCCACGCGGCGAAGCCGTCCGGAACCGATGATTGCATCTGGGTACCCGGCAAGAGCTATATGGTCTGCGACATCTTGGACGAGACGTCCAACCCGCCCGTCAGCGACTTATCCATTTTCAGCTACAATAGAGCCGTACGCACGTACACGCACACGGTTATGGAAACGGACTCGGCCCCATTTCCGGAGACAGTGACGATTCAGGGGAGTACGTGGCTTGCGCAGACGCATTTCTCCGATCGAGGGAAGGTAGTTCTCCTTCGGGACGTATACAAGTTTATCTCGTCCGACAGAGTAACGGAGTACGTCACGCTTTCCGACGATCATGGAAAGCACTGGGTACTAAGATTTCAGGGCACGCTCGTGAAGGCGCATTCATCCCGCTCGGCGCGATGAGTTCGCGCACTCCACAACGGCTTCTTAAGAAAATGGCAGATTTGGGTCGGCGCTAAGAGCGAGCGGGTCTACTTGCACCGCGTTGCCTTGGTAGAAGGCTGCGGCGGCGATCATCGCTGCGTTATCGGTGCAGTACTTTGGCGGTGGGATGAAAACTGGCACGTTGTTGCGCGCGCCCCATTCTCGTAACGCGCTCTGCAAGCCCGAGTTTGCCGCCACGCCGCCAGAGAGAACGACGCTCGTGTAGGTAGTCCCTCGACTTCGCGCCTTCGGCGCTACGCTCGGGGTGACACCACCGAATGCAGCGTCTACTCTGGCGATGAGGACGTCGACGATGGCGGCTTGGAACGACGCCGCAACGTCTTCACGTTTTGCGTTTGCGCCATCCGGTGATTCGAGGAAGTAGCGCACCGACGTTTTCAGACCTGAGAATGAAAGATCTAGGGTTCCCGGGTCTGGACGATGGCGCGGAAAGCGATATTTTGCTGGGTCGCCGTGTTGTGCGAACTCGTCCATCTGCGGGCCGCCGGGATATGGAAGGCCGAGGAGGCGTGCTGTCTTATCGTACGCTTCGCCCGCTGCATCATCGCGCGTCTTGCCGAGGATGTTCATCTCGATTGGCGACTCGACGTGCACGAGTTGCGAGTGCCCTCCCGAGACGAGCAGCGCGAGAAACGGGTACTCCGGCGGATCGTTGCAGTCGAGGAACGCCGCGAAGATGTGTCCGTGCAAGTGGTTGATGCCAAAGAGCGGTTTTTCGAGCGCGAACGCGAGCGCCTTTGCCGTTGCGACGCCGACGACGAGACTTCCGATGAGGCCCGGCCCACGCGTGACCGCGATGCCTTCCACGTCGTCAAACGTCG
>JASHPC010000035.1 GCA_030038335.1 Vulcanimicrobiota bacterium | reverse complement strand
TCGTCGCAGGCGGGCTGCGCGTTTGCCTGCGCGTTCTGCTCGACCGGTCAGGCTGGATTTTCACGGAACCTGAGCGCCAGCGAGATCTTCGATCAGGCGCTATACTTCGCACGCGTCGCGCGCAAACGCGGCAAGCAGGTGACGAACGTCGTCTTCATGGGGATGGGCGAGCCATTTCACAACTACGACGCCGTGATGGGAGCCGTCGCATTGCTCAACGACGGTCAGGGATTCGGCCTCGGGCACCGTCACATTACGATTTCGACGGTAGGTCTCGTCGATCGCATCGACGAGTTTTCGCGCGAAGGAGTTCAAGTGAACTTGGCGATCTCGCTCCACGCACCGAATGACGCACTGCGCAGCTCGTTCATGCCAGTGAACCGCCGGTACCGCATCGCTGAGCTCATGACTGCTTGCGACCGGTACGTCAAAGCGACGCATCGCAAAGTATTCTTCGAATACGTCATGCTAGCAGGGGTCAACGACTCGGACGAATGCGCGCGAGAGCTCGCATCGCTCATGCGCGGGCATCTCTATCACGTAAATCTCATCCCGTACAACTCGACGCCGGACGCAGAGTTCGCCGGCAGCGAGGAAGATCGGATTTGGCGATTCGCCGCAACTCTGGAAGCGCAAAACGTGCCGGTGACGGTACGGCACAATATGGGCCGCGACATTGCCGCCGCGTGCGGGCAACTAAGGGCGAGCACTCAGGCAAAAGCTCGAAAGGCCACGACCGTTTGAAAGAGCGACTTAGCAACGGTCCAACCGCTGCCCCCGGAAGCAAACCGGATCGGGCCTCCCTAGGCGCGAAGTCCAGATTGCCGATGATCAAAGACGTCGCATTCATTGCATATGCCGTTCGTGACGTCCCGAGAGCGGTTGCGTTCTATCGTGACGTGTTAGGATTGCAGCCTAGCGAGTCGTTCAGCGAAGAGTACGTTGAATTCAACGTTGGTTCGGTTGCGTTTGCCGTCGACTCGTCGCCGCCCGGCTACGAGCCCGGCTCGTGCAGCGGCTTGGCATTCGAGGTAGACGACATCGTCAAGGCTCGCGAACGGCTGATCGGCAGCGGCGCCGAGGTCACGGAGATTTTCGAGTTTTCACCCTGCCGCGCGTGCTTCGCGCGAGACCCCGACGGCAACCGATTTGCGCTGCATCAGCGCAAGACCTGACCTCGGCAGGTTCGCTACTCCTTTAGGTCGATATCCGTTGCTGCGACGATCTGCCACGTGCCGCTGCGCAGCATCCACGTATCCATGAACAAGTTCCGTATTGTTGCGCCGTTCTGACGCGTGACGATCGCTTGGCCCTGCGCGATGGCGGTGTCTCCGAAAAATCGCACTCGCACGTAACTGAAATGCTCGACGCTCGTTCGGTTTGACCGCATTGCTTCCCTGATGGCGTCGACCTTTCCAAGAATCTTGCCGTCGAGTAACCAGACGAAATCGTCAGCAATGATGCGTCGCACCACAGCCAACTCATGTGGATTGCTCGACGACCATTCGCGTTCGCTTGAAACGATGTAACGCTCTGTCTGAGCGCGATTGTAGCGGACTGCCGCGTGCGCCGGCGCGGCGATGACCAAAGAGAAAAGTAGTACGGCTATGGCTGTGCGCCCCGCCTTACTCATAAAGCGTAGTACCCGTCGCCGTTGTAGCAGATGAGCCCGTTGGGATCGTCTGAGGTAACGTGCTGTCGATCGACGAATGCCAGCGATCCACCCGGCTGCCGCTCGAGCGGCAGGTGCCACTGCCGAGTCGCGTTTTTCGTAAAACACGTCTGCCACGTGAGCCGCACCGCGTCCATCAAGTTTGCCGGAACGACGACCGTGTATGTCGTGGCAAAGCGGGTACTCGGCTGGAGATGCAGCCGGTAAGCACCGCCCAACGGACCCATCGACGCTCCGTCTGAGTAAAGCCGCGTCTCGGACCTCGCCGGAATCGAGTAGGTGGACGTTCCCGAGCCCTGGGTTATTGGTTCGGCCGTAACCGTCATGCGATCGCCGAAGCGCACCGCGTAGACGTTCATTGCGTTCCCAGCCACATAGATCGTGGATGTTCCAACATTGTCGAGCGTTTGTTGGATGCTGATGAGATCTCTGTTATTCGGGAGAGCGGTCCGAGTAACGGTGAACGTGTGCTCCAGCTGCGGCGGCTCCGCTGCTGGCTTGATGTGCTCTTGATAGATGAAGACGTACAGGCCCCACGCTGCGGCACCTGCGACAGCTGCAATTTCGATGATGTGCCGCCAATGCTCGAGGCGGGACGGGTGCGTACGAACGTGCAACTCCCGGCCCATGAGCTGCCGTTTTAGGAAGCAGGCGCACCAGTCCTTTTGATGGGATGGATGGCTCTTGTCGCCCTCCTGGTCTTCGCGAATGCGCTGCTCGTCCTGCGGATGCTGCTCCACGTCAGCGACACGCACGACGTCATTCCGGTGCGCGAACCGAATGCGTCGCTTCCGACTCTTTCCATTATCGTCCCCGCGCGCAATGAAGCACGCCAAATCGAGCGATGCGTTCGCTCGCTGCTCGCGCAGCGGTATCCCGACTTCGAAGTTATCGTCGTGGACGACGAATCGACCGATGACACGCGCACGATCGTCGAGCGAGTCGCGTCCGACGATCCTCGCCTTCGGGTCGTCGTTGGCGCGCCGCTACCAGATGGATGGGTTGGGAAGCCGTGGGCTCTGACGCAGGGTGAACGCATCGCGCGCGGCGAGTGGATGCTCTGCACCGACGCCGACACGGTGCACGAGCCACTCGCCGCATCGTCGGCCGTGCAGGAGGCGCTCGCTCGAAACGTAGATGCATTCAGCATTCTCACGACGCAAGTGATGCAGTCGACTGCCGAACGCGCGTTCTTGCCGACGATTCTTTGGACGATCGTTCTTGCGACGGGATCGATTCAAAGCATCAACGATCCGGCATCTGACGCGGCGATCTTCAACGGGCAATACGTCATGCTTTCGCGCTCGCTCTACGAGCGCACCGGCGGACATGAACTCGTGAAGGGTGAGATCGCCGAGGATCTCGAGCTCGCGCGGCGTCTGAAGAAGGCAGGCTTCCGGATCGCGCTGGCGGGCGCGAACGATCTCGTGCGCACGCGCATGTACCGCTCCTTCGTGGAGTTGTGGGACGGATTCGTCAAAAACTTCGCGACGGGCATGCGCGACCGGCCCCTAACCTCGGCTGCCGGGCTCGCGGGACTCGCGCTGATCTCGCCGATAACGCCGCTTGCCGCGGCGATACTGTGCGCTGGTCGTCACTGGGTTTTGGGCGGCGTGCTGCTCGGAGCGTTGGCCTTGACGATGGCGGTTGCCGACGCAGGAATGCGCCGCGTGCGCTTTCCGGCTGGGTCTGGCTTCTGGCTTCCGGCGGGTATCGTCGTCTTACTCGGCATCTGTGCTACCTCGGTCGCACGTTCCGTGACTCCGAGCGGCGTCAGCTGGCGCGGGAGACGTTATCGCGGGGTTTTGCGGCACGACTGATATAACTAAGGAACGATGGCAACGGGCTCGACCGAACGGCGCGTCACGATGGACGAAGTCGCCGCGCTCGCGAAGCGGCGCGGCTTCATCTTTCAGTCGAGCGAAATCTACGGCGGCATCGGGGGCTTCTGGGACTACGGCCCTCTCGGTGCTGTGATGAAGCGAAACGTCAAGGACGCGTGGTGGCGCGACACCGTTGAGTTGCGCGATGACGTCGTTGCTTTCGACTCGTCGATCGTCATGCACCCGTCGACGTGGGAAGCCTCCGGCCACGTGGCCGCATTTCACGACGTCATGGTCGATTGCAAGACCTGCAAACATCGCTTTCGTTACGATCATCTCAAAGATCGAGAGAAGTGTCCGGATTGCGGAAGTGCGCACTCGTTCACGGAGCCACGGAACTTCAACCTCATGCTGAAGACGTCGATAGGCCCCATGGAGGACACGTCCTCGCTTGCGTACCTGCGGCCGGAGACGGCTCAGGGCATCTTTGTCAACTTCAAGAACGTCTATCAATCAGCTCGGAAGCGCCCTCCATTCGGCATCGCGCAGATCGGAAAGTCGTTTCGCAATGAAATCACGCCGGGAAACTTCACGTACCGTTCGCGCGAGTTCGAACAAGCCGAGCTCGAATATTTCGTGCCGAACGACGGAAGAGACATGGAGGCGTTTCAGGAGTGGGTCGATCGACGTAAGGCGTGGTACGCGACCTACGGCATTCATGCCGAGCGCTTACGTTTCTACGAGCTCAAACCCGAAGAGCGACCGCATTACGCGAAAGCCGGCGTCGACGTCGAGTATCTCTTTCCGTGGGGCTGGGGCGAGCTCGAGTCGATCGCGCATCGCGGCACGTACGACCTCGACGCGCACATGAGGCTTTCCGGGAAAGACCTCCGTTTCTTCGACGAGGCGACGAAGAAGCACGAAACGCCGCTTCTGATCGAAAGTTCTGCGGGAGTGGATCGCACGGCGCTCACCTTTCTGGTCGATGCGTACGAGCGCGAAACGGCCGTGGATCCCAACGGCAAGGAGACCGAGAGGACCGTGCTTCGCTTCCATCCGAAGATCGCTCCCGTGCAGGCGGCAATCTTTTCGCTCGCGCGAAACAAGCCGGAACTCATCGAGCGCGCGCAGGGGATCGAGCGATCTCTTCGTCCGCACCTGCGCACGCAGTACGACGAGGGAAATATCGGACAACTCTATCGCCGTCAGGATGAGATCGGAACGCCCTTCTGCGTGACGATCGACTATGATACGCCCGAAGACGGATCGGTTACCGTTCGAGAGAGAGATTCGATGCGCCAAGAGCGCGTCGGCGCGGACGCGCTGCGCGCATATCTGGAGGAACGATTGTGAGCGTCAAAGCCGCGCCGAGAGCGAAACAGATATATTTTTTCGACGAAGGTCAAACGTCAAAAGATATCCTGGGCGGGAAAGGCGCCGGCCTTTCAGTGATGACGTCTGCGGGGTTGCCCGTTCCTCCCGGATTTACCATTGTGACGAAGGCGTCGCTTGCGTATTACGACGACGGAAAGACGATCTCTGCGGCGTTGCGCGAAGAGCTCGATGCGGCACTCGAAGAACTCGAGCGCCGCACAGGCAAGCGCTTTGGCGACGTGCGCGATCCATTGCTCGTCTCGGTCCGCAGCGGCGCGAAGTTTTCCATGCCCGGCATGATGGATACGATCCTCAACGTTGGGCTCAACGACGAAACGGTCGAAGGCCTCGCGAAGCAGACGAACAACGAGCGCTTTGCCTGGGATGCCTACCGGCGACTCGTCGCGATGTACTCGACGACCGTCTTCGGTCTGGAGAAAGAGCTCTTCGACGACGTTCTCGAACGCGTGAAGAAGGAACGCAACGTCAAGACGGACCCCGAGATCGACGCTGCAACGTGGAAGCGCGTCGTCGCCGAGTTCAAGACGATTGCGGCCGAGCACACGAAGTCGGGCTTTCCTCAAGATATACGCACCCAGATCGTAGGCGCCGTCGAGGCCGTCTTCAACTCATGGTATTCCAAGCGTGCCACCGATTATCGCCGCTACAATCATATTCCCGACGACCTCGGCACGGCAGTGAACATCGTGCAAATGGTGTTCGGAAACATGGGCGACGACTCCGGAACCGGCGTCGCCTTCACGCGCGATCCGAACACGGGTGAGAAGGAGCTTTTCGGCGAGTACTTGCGCAACGCGCAGGGAGAGGACGTCGTAGCCGGCATTCGCACGCCCGAGCGAATTCTCGATCTCGAGCGTTCGCAGCCAGAGATTTTCAAGCAGTTCGTCGAGATTGCGCAGCGCCTCGAGCGTCATTATCGCGAGGTGCAGGACATCGAGTTTACCGTCGAGCGCGGAAAACTCTATCTGCTGCAAACGCGCTCGGCGAAACGCAGCGCAGAAGCGGCAGTGCGAATCGCGCTCGATCTCGTCGACGAAGGACTCATCGATCGTAAGACTGCGGTGTCGCGCGTCGATGCAGGCTCGCTCGACCAGCTGTTTCACGCGCGGATAGATCCCAACGAGCATTTCGAAGTTGCGTGCAAAGGGCTCAATGCATCTCCCGGTGCGGCGACGGGTCAGGCCGTTTTCAGCGCCGACGATGCCGTCGCGTGGAAGGAACGCGGCGAGCACGTCGTGCTCGTACGCGTCGAGACGACGCCAGACGACGTTCATGGCATGATCGCCGCAGAGGGCGTGCTAACGGCAAAGGGCGGTGCGACGTCGCACGCGGCCGTCGTCGCTCGCGGAATGGGCAAACCGTGCGTCGCAGGGTGCGAGGCGTTGCACATCGACCGGCGCAACAAGCGCGCGACGATCGACGGCGCGTCCTTTGGCGAGGGCGATTGGATTACGATCGACGGAACGACCGGCAACGTGGCGCTTCGCAAGTTGAACTTGATTCCGCCGCCGTCGAAGCTGCCGGAGAGGCTGGCGACGCTCCTATCGTGGGCTGATGCGGAGCGCCGGTTAGAGGTGTGGGCAAACGCCGATACGCCGGAAGACGCGCGCAAAGCACGCGAGCTCGGCGCGCAAGGCATCGGCCTGTGCCGGACCGAGCATATGTTCATGCAGCAAGACAGGCTGCCGGTCGTGCAAGAGATGATTCTCGCGAACACGCCGGAGGCGCGTGCATCGGCGCTCGCGCGGCTTCTCCCGTTTCAGCGCGAGGATTTCGTCGGAATTCTCGAGGCGATGGCGGGGCTTCCCGTGACGATTCGTCTGCTCGATCCACCGTTGCACGAGTTCTTGCCGTCGCTCGAACGCCTGCTCGTCGAGACCACGGAGCTTCGCCTCACGAAAGGCGCCGAATCGCAGGAGTACAAGTCTCGTGACGCCGTCCTGAAACGCGTGCAGCAGATGCACGAACAGAACCCGATGCTTGGCCTGCGCGTCTGCCGATTGGGCATTCTCTATCCGGAAATCTACGCGACGCAAGTGCGGGCGATCTTCGAAGCCGCTTGCGATCTCGCGCAGCGCGGCGTCGACGTGAGGCCTGAGGTGATGATTCCCGGTGTCGGAAGCGTTCGCGAGATGCGCATCACCGCGGAGAACGCACGCAGCGTCGCAGACTCTGTCATTGAAGAGCGCGGGTGCACGGTGCACTATCACGTTGGAACGATGGTCGAGCTTCCTCGCGCATGCGTCGTCGCCGACGAGCTTGCGGGCGATGCCGAGTTTTTCTCCTTCGGCACCAACGACCTCACGCAGACGACGTACGGATTCAGCCGTGACGATGCGGAGAACTCATTCATTCCGCGGTATTTGGAACAGCGCATTCTCACCGACGATCCGTTCCAGGTGCTCGACCGCAAAGGCGTGGGCGGCCTCATGCGCGAGGCGGTACAGCGCGGACGCGGCGTTCGCGAGAAGATGAAAATCGGCATTTGCGGCGAGCACGGCGGGGAGCCGTCGAGCATAGCGTTTTGCGAAACTCTCGGTTTGAACTACGTCTCGTGTTCGCCGTATCGCGTGCCGATCGCGCGTCTCGCTGCGGCACAAGCCGCACTCGGAACGCTGGAATAAACTCTTGTCGTTCCGCGACTTCGCGCCTTCGGCGCTACGCTCGAGATGACAACATGGAAGCGCTGATCGAAGCGCACAACGTGCGAGCCTCGGCGACGTCAACGGCTCCGCGGCGAACGTAGAGTTTTCTCCAGTACGCTTTGCCGCTGATTTTTGCGATGAGGTCGGAGACGACCCGAGCGTCAACGATGCCTCCCGGAGTTCCAACCCAGACCGTCGGGCGTTTCGCGTCGACCACGAGTGGCAAGCGATGCATCACCTGTGACTGCTCGTCGGCCCAAACATTTGCGTCACCGTAACGCGCGCGAAGCTCGCGATCGCAGGCCTCGAACGAGCGGAGATCGCGTTCGGCGTTGAACTCTGCGGCAAGCACGTAGACGCGTACGCGCTCGCGCAGTGACGTCGCCGCCTCACCGCGCGCCGTGCTCAGTTCGTTGAGCACGCGGAAATCGTCCCAGCGAAGAAACTCGTCGATGTCGTCGAGCGCGCGTGGATTCGGCCAAAGCTCCTCGAGCACTTCGTGAAGGATATGCTCGAAGAGACGCGTCGTGTGGTGGAAGTAGACTGACGCGAACATCATGTACCGCGCCGTCACGAACGACTCCAGAGCGACGACGCCGCGCGCGTCGATGCCGAGTATCAACTTACCCTCGTGCTCGTAGAGACGCAATGACGCGAGCAGCTGCTCTGCGTCGAAGCGTCCGCTCACGACGCCGGTGAAATACGCGTCGCGCTGCAGATAGTCCATGCGGTCGGCATCGAGATTCGGGCCGCTCACGAGCTCACGCAGTGCCGGAAACCGCGTTTGAGGATCGCCGAGAATGAGCGCAAGAACGTCTTCCGGATCGACGTCGATGGATTCGACCGCGTCTCGGAGACGTGGAAGAGCGAGGAGTTGTCTCGTGCGGTCTTCGTGGCGGACGCCCAGCACGGCCTCGCACGCATGGCTGAACGGGCCATGTCCGATGTCATGCAGGAGCAGCGCGGCGCGAACGAGGCGCCGTTGATACGCCTTGCTTCGATCGTCGGAAAACAGGGCGCTTGCATGGCGCGCGATCTCGTCGAACGCGCGGCTTCCGACTGCGAGCGCGCCTAGCGCGTGCGTGAATCGAGAGTGCTCGGCTGACGGGAAGGCGAGATACGCGAGCCCGAGTTGCCGAAGCCTGCGCAGGCGTTGCATCTGCGGCAAGTCGAGCAGGCGCGCTTCGCCGTCGTCCAACTCGATGAAACGGTGAACGGGGTCGAAGATCCGCTTCATAGGTGGGGACATTCGTGCAGGCAACCGAATCTCCGGTACGGCCCGTATGCGATTCGATCAGTCTGCGCTTCAGGAGATTCACGCCCGCGTCGATATCGCGGCGTTCATCGGAGAGTACGTTCCGCTGAAGAAGCGCGGAAACGACTTCGTTGGTCTCTGCCCATTTCATAACGAGAAGACGCCTTCGTTCCACGTGCATCCCGATCGTGGGTTCTTCAAGTGCTTCGGCTGTGGTACAGCCGGCGACGTCATTACGTTCGTGCAGAAGCGCGAAGGAATTCCGTTCGGCGACGCGGTGCGCGCGCTCGCGCACCGCGCCGGCGTCCAGCTCGAGCCCGAAACGCCGCAAGCTGCGCGCATGCGCGGCGAACGAGAGACGATCTTCGAGGCGAACCGCCTCGCAGCAGCGTTCTTCGCGCGAACGTTGACGGACGCCGCGGGTGCAAAGGCTCGTGCGTATCTCGCGCAACGCGGCCTCTCTGAAACCACGATCGCGCGGTTCGGCCTGGGATACGCGCCGCAGTCGTGGGACGCGCTCGTCGGCGAGCTGCAGCGTAACGCGATCGATCTTCGTCTAGCGGCGAAGGCAGGGCTCGTGAAGCCGAAGGAGAGCGGCGGATTTTACGACTTCTACCGCGACCGTCTCATGATACCGACGCTCGCGCCGACCGGCGAGGTTATCGCGTTCGGCGGCAGAGCGCTTGGGGAAGCGGAGCCGAAATATCTGAACACGGCGACGACGCCGGTGTACACGAAGGGCCGCCACCTTTTTGCGCTCAACGTCGCGCGCCGCGCCGCCCAGCGCGAAGGAGCCTTCATCGTCGTCGAGGGCTACCTCGACTGCATCGCGTTGCATCAGGCCGGCTTCGAGAATGCCGTCGCCTCGCTGGGAACTTCGTTCACGCAAGAGCAGGCGGCCGAGCTACGCAAATACGCCGACCACGTCTTCGTCTGCTTCGACGGTGACGCCGCGGGGAACGCCGCTGCAACCAAAGCCGTCGACATAGCGTCTAAGACGTTGGAGCACGCGGGCTCGAGCGTCCGCGTCGTACTCCTCCCGCCCGGCGCAGATCCCGATTCCTACGTCCGCGAGTACGGCAGCCAAGGCTTCCGCGCACTGCTGGACGCCGCGAAGCCGGCAATCGAGTTTCGGCTCGACCCGGAAATCGACCGTCTTCGCGACGGGTTCTCGTCGCCGGCGGTGATCGCGCGAAACGCGGAAGAGCTCATTCACTCGATGACGCCTCGCGAAGAGTGGGATCGATGGCGCGTCTACGTAGCGGGGCGGCTGAAGGTGAACGCGGACGACCTTAGGAATAGCCGGTTCCTCACGAACCGGGCGAACTTCTCGCCACGTTCAGACGTTACAGGAAGTCGTCACGTTCCGGTTCGTTCGACCGCTGCGGGTGCGGTGGAGCCGCTATCGTTCGAGCGCGAAGTCATCAGCATCGTGCTGGAAGAGCCGGGAATCGTGCGCGAGTTCGCAACGCGCATTCGACCGTCGAGTTTCCGAAACGAGCAGTATCGAAAGGTGTATCAGCAGATCGTGCAACACGCGCACGAACTCGCCACGACCGCCGACGTGATGGCGCTCTTCGGCGAGGATCCGGCTGCGATGATGGTTGTCGCCGCCGAGGGCAGCCGCGACAGGAGCTCGACGACTCGCTTCGGCGGAACCGACGAGCGCTGCGCGCACCTGGAGAGGATCGCCGAGCGGCTCGAGCACGAGGAGACGGAGGCGCGCTACCGGGAGCTGCGCCGCAGGATTGACGAAGCCTTTACGGCCGGAGAGCCGATTTCAGACGAGCTGCGTAAAGAATCCGAGATGCTCGTGTCGAAATTGAAAAACGTGAGAGTCTGACCAAATTGGAGAGAAAGGAGGTGAGAGAGAAGACCATGCAGCGCAAGAAAGGCACCGCCGTGGCTGCGCCGCCGCCGGCAACCGAAGCGCCCCCGGCAACGTTGGACGAAGCCAAAAAGCGTCTCGTAGCGCGTGGCAAGAGCCGCGGAAGCTTGACGCAAGAAGAAATTTATTCCGCGCTCGAAACGTTGGAAGACGTTACGCCCGAGCAGATCGACGAGCTCTTCGAAGAGCTGTCGGGCATGGGCATCGAGATCGACGACGACCAGAAAGACGAAAAAGAGAGCGCCGAGGAGGAGGCCGAGGAGCAGATTGCCGACGGATTGTCGCTCGACGATCCGGTTCGGATGTATCTCAAGGAGATCGGTCGCGTTCCACTCCTTTCGATGGAAGAAGAGAAGGCGTTCGCGATGCGCATCGAGGCTGGAGAGATCGAAGCGCGCAAGAACGGAACCGCCGACAACGCGATCATCCTCGACGGCGAGGAGGCGAAACGGCAGCTCACGGAGGCCAACTTACGTCTCGTCGTTTCGATCGCGAAGAAGTACGTCGGGCGCGGCATGCTCTTCCTCGACCTCATTCAAGAGGGAAATCTCGGCCTGATTCGCGCCGTCGAGAAGTTCGACTATCGCAAGGGCTATAAGTTCTCGACGTACGCGACGTGGTGGATCCGTCAGGCGATTACGCGCGCACTCGCCGATCAGGCACGTACGATTCGGATCCCCGTGCACATGGTCGAGACGATCAATCGGCTCGTCAAAGTCTCACGTCAGCTCCTACAGGAGCTCGGCCGCGAGCCGTCGGTCGAGGAGATCGCCGGCGCGATGGGCCTGAGCCCAGAAAAAGTGCGCGAGGTCATGAAGATCTCGCAGGAGCCGATCTCGCTGGAGACGCCGATCGGCGAAGAGGAAGACTCTCACCTCGGCGACTTCATCGAAGATCAAGAGGCAGTCGCGCCTGCGGAAGCGGCATCCGTGATGCTGCTCAAAGAGAAGATGCAGGACGTTCTGCAAAATCTCACCGAGCGCGAGCGCAAAGTTCTCGTCCTTCGCTTCGGCCTCGAAGACGGCCACCAGCGCACGCTCGAGGAAGTCGGACAGGAGTTCGGCGTGACGCGCGAACGCATCCGGCAGATCGAAGCAAAGGCGCTGCGCAAGCTGCGCCATCCGTCGCGCGGCAAAGCCCTCAAAGATTACTGGTCCAACGAGTAAAGGCGCACGGCGCTCGCGCTGACCGGCAAGCCTCTGTCGCGCAGCCAGAGCAGCGCTGCTGCGAGCTCTGAGGCAACGGCGCGAATCACGTTTTGATCGTCGGGATCGTACCACTGGTCATGGGGACGATTGCCGACGAAGAGCGCGCCGTAGACGCGTCCAACGACGGTAAGCGGAAAGAGCAGCCCGTGCCGCGGCAGGCTCGTATCGAAATCACGCAAGTCCACCATGCTCCTGCTGCGCCGCAGACGCATAAAAGCGGGATCGTCTTGCGAGACGGGCGCAAGGGCGTGCGCGAAGCCCTGCAATGCGTACGGTAAGTACGTCGTTCCTTCGATCCGATAGACGGCGCAGGGACCTTTGAATGCTTTGTACATCTCGGCGACGACTTGGTGCGCAAGCGTATCGGGGTCGTGGGCTTCGGCGAAGTCGTCAGTCAAGGCGCGCAAGCGTTCGTGCGCGGCCACCTTGTCGCGGTAGAGGGTGCGTTGCAAGAAGCGTTCCACCTGTCCGCCGA
>JASHPC010000034.1 GCA_030038335.1 Vulcanimicrobiota bacterium | reverse complement strand
ACGTATACGCGGGGACGCGTGCCGTCCCAGCGAAGGCCGTGTCGTGGACCCGCTAATCGTCACGTGCGCGCCCGTAGGCGCCGAAGTGATGCCGCATCAAACGCCGCACCTTCCCGTCACGATGGAAGCGCTCGCAGAGACGGCTATGGCGATTCGCGCCGCGGGAGCATCGATGGTGCACGTTCACTGCCGCAACGACGATGGCACGAACACGCACTCTGTGGAGCGCTTCGCGCAAGCCTACGAAGCGATCCGCAACGCGAGCGACCTCATCGTTCAGTTTTCGACCGGAGGTGCCATCGGCATGTCGGCCGAGGAACGCGCGGGCGTCCTCGAGCTCAAACCGGAGATGGCTTCGCTCACCTGCGGTTCCGTGAACTTCGGAGAGGAGATCTTCGAGAATCCGTTTCCTCTGATGCGTTCGCTTCTGAAACGAATGAACGAGTTGAAGATCCGGCCCGAGCTCGAAGTGTTCGACAAGGGGCATCTTTCGAACGCGCGCCGTCTCGCGCGCGAAGGGTTGCTCGCATTTCCGCAACACGTCGACTTCGTGCTCGGCGTTCCCGGCGGGCTCGACGCAACGGTGCAAAATCTCTGCGATCTCGTCGACGACCTTCCAGCGGGATGCACGTGGTGCGTCGCCGGGATCGGTCGCGCCCAGTTGCCGATGGCGATGGCGGCTGTCGCGATGGGTGGCCACGTCCGCGTCGGTCTCGAAGATAACTTGTACTATGCCAAGGGACGCCTCGCACGCAACGAAGAGTTGGTCGAGCGCGTCACGCGCATTGCTCGAGAAGCAGGCCGCGACGTCGCGCTACCGGACGAAGCGAGAAGCATCCTCGGACTCCCTCCGCTATCCGGCAGCAGGCATTGAGGGGTTCCGCTCGTAACGAACGGGGCAGCAATCCGGGAGGACTCTGCTACTGCTGAACTATGTCGTGCGGCGAACGCTTCAGGCGATCCCGCTGTTGATTTTGATCTCGATGATTCTTTTCGTGATCATCAACAAGGCTCCGGGCGGCCCACTCGCGCCGTATCTCAACAATCCGCACATCACTCCTGCGGACATCCATCGTCTCGAAGTCAACATGGGGCTGATTCCGCCTCATGGCGTTCCCGACTGGGTGTGGACCATCGTGCGTTACTTTCGCTGGCTCGGTCTCGTGCTGCACGGCGATCTGGGCTGGTCGACGAGCAACGCGGAACCGGTCGCGACGGCGATTCTCCAGCGCTTCCCCGCGACGATCGAGCTGATGGGCGCCTCGCTCTTCGTCGCGCTCGTGTTAGGCTTGACGTTCGGAATCTTCTCCGCGGTACTGCCGTACTCGGTGTGGGACTACATCATCACTGCGTTCGCGTTCTTCGGACAATCGATGCCGATCTTCTGGTTCGCGCTCATGCTGCAGCTTGGGCTGGCGGTGCACGGTCTTCCGCTGCCGGGAGGCTACATGATCCAGCTTCCGTCCGCCGGCATATCGAGCTCCGACACGTTCAGCTTCAGCGATCGCATCGAGCATCTCATCTTGCCGACGATCGCGCTTTCGTTTCTTTCCCTCGCATTATACAGTCGTTTCACGCGGTCGTCGATGCTCGAGGTGCTCAGCGCCGACTACATTCGCACGGCCGCTGCCAAGGGACTGCCGTTTCGCACGATTCTCTTGAAGCACGGGCTGAAGAATGCGCTCATTCCGGTCGTGACGATCGTTGCGATCTCGCTGCCGTCGCTCATTGCCGGTGCGGTCGTCACGGAGACGATCTTCGCATGGCCGGGCATGGGGCGGCTCTTCATCAACGCACTGCAGCAAGGCGACATGGCGTTGCTCATGGGGTATCTCTGCTTAGTCTCGGTGCTCGTCGTCTTCTGTAATCTACTTGCAGACGTCGCGTACGCGTGGCTCGACCCGCGAGTGAAATACGACTGATGGCTGCGGCGTTGCCTTTGAACCGAACCGTCGAGCCTGAAGAAGAGACGTACGTCAAAGTTACGTTTTGGCGACGTTTCCGGCGTCACCAGCTCGCGGTCATCTCCGGCGGCGTGCTCGTGTGCATGGCGCTCTGTGCGCTTCTGGCGCCGCAGCTCGGTCATCTCGCCGGATTCCCCGACCCGAATGCGATCGACGAAGTGTACTGGCAAGGGAACGCATTACCGCCATGCTTCGTGAACGGTACGGCCTGCGCGCATCACGTGCTCGGCACCGACGAAGTCGGACGCGATCTTTTCTCGCGTCTCCTGTTCGGAGCGCGCATCTCGCTGACGCTCGCGGTCACAGCGGTGCTCATGGAGGTCGTCATCGGTTCCCTGCTTGGCGCGCTCGCCGGGTACTACGGCGGCCTGCTCGATTACGTGCTCATGAGAATCACGGACGTCTTCCTCTCGATTCCGATTTTGCCATTGCTCCTCGTCTTGACGGGAATCGTCGCGGAGACGTCTACGAAAGCCGCGCTCAACTTCGGGACCATCGTGATCATCATCGGCATACTCTCGTGGCCGTCCGTTGCGCGTCTCGTGCGCGCCTCGTTCTTGACGCTGCGCGAGCGAGAGTTCACGGAGGCGGCGCGCGCGGTCGGCAACAGCGACGCGCGGGTCATCTTCCGGCACTTGCTGCCCAACGCCGTTGCCCCGATCGTGGTGCAAGCGACGCTGGACGTCGCAAACGTCATCATCTTGGAGTCCACGCTGGACTTCCTTAGCTTCGGCATCCAGCCGCCGACGGCGTCCTGGGGAAACATGCTCGCCAGCGCCCAGACGAACGTGGAGCAGGCATGGTGGGTCGCGGTCTTTCCAGGTCTCTGCATCCTGGCAACGACGCTGGCGATCAACTTCATCGGCGACGGCCTTCGCGACGCCCTTGACCCGAACATGAAGTAGAGGGTAGACTCACCCTGGCCTAGCGGGGAAAGCGCGACGCGAGTCACGGACGACGAGCGACGAACGTCTCCGTGGCGCCGGGTCACAAGGCGAGGATTCGCCGAAGACGATAACGTGAGCCCCATGCGCAAGTGGCGGAATTTGGTAGACGCACTAGCTTGAGGGGCTAGCGCCCGCAAGGGCGTGCTGGTTCGAGTCCAGTCTTGCGCATGAAACAACCGGCGCGTGCGCCGCGTACTCGCCGTGAGCGCCGCAAACGCGGTGCCGGCCGATAAGGAGATTTCCGAGCACCCCGTGTGGTTGACCCGATTTGCCCTCTCGCGACCGACGGTAACATGGGTGATATTCGGCACCCTTGCGGTGTTTGGATTCGTGTCGTTCCTCTTGCTTGGCCGCAGCTCGAACCCACCAAACACCGACTATCCGCTCGTGTCGGTCTATGCGAGCTATCCCGGAGCCTCGCCGCAAGACATGGAGCGGATGGTCATCAGACCGATCGAGGACCAGATGAACGGCATCGAGCACCTCGATCAGTTGAGCGCGACGGCGCAAGAAGGCACGGCGGTCGTCGACGTACAGTTCAGGGTCGGCACGGACCTGGATTTGGCTGCCGTCGACGTGCAGCGCCGCGTCGACACGGCTCGCGTGTACATGCCGACCGACATGGACCCGCCGACGGTGACGAAGGAGGGTCAATCCGAGCCTCCGTTGCTCGATGTCGCGGTAAACTCGCGAACGCTGACGCAGCCGCAGATCGCCGATCTCATCAACGCTCAAATCACGCCGCTCGTCGAACAGGATCCGGACGTTCAATCCGTCGACGTGTACGGCTCGGCGGACAGAGAGTTTCACGTCGAGCCCGACCCGAGCGCGCTCGACGGAACTGGCGCGACGCTCGAAGACGTCTTCAACGCAATATCCAATAACAACCTCAACGTTCCCGGCGGCATCATGACGCAGCCGACTCGCGAGGGTACGGTTGCGATCTACGACTACATTACGAAGGCGAGCGATCTGCTCGCGATTCCGATCTCGCCGCTGACCGTGCTGCAGTACCCGGTGAAGTCGTTGAAGATCGGCGACATCGCCAGCGCGTACGACAGTCACATCGAGATGCGAAGCATCTCGTCGTTCAACGGCGAGCCGCGCGTCTACATGAGCATCAATCCGACGCTCTCGGCGGATCAGATCCGCGCGACCACGCATCTGCGCGCGCTCCTGAAGACGATCGAAGCACAGTTTCCGCAGCTGCAGTTCAACGAGATCGACGCACCTGCCGACTACACCGCGAAAATGCTCACCGGCGTGGGGCAGTCGCTCGTCGAAGGCATCCTGCTCACGGCTATCGTCATGCTGTTGTTTCTTCACGCATGGCGAAA
>JASHPC010000033.1 GCA_030038335.1 Vulcanimicrobiota bacterium | reverse complement strand
TTGGCCTTGATGATCGCCAGCACGGGACCGAAAATCTCTTCTTGTGCGATGCGCGAGTCGGGCGTTACGTCGGCGATGACCGTCGGCTCGAGAAAATACCCCTCGCCCTGCGCTCGCTTTCCTCCTGCGATGAGGCGCCCTTCGCTCTTACCAACGTCGATATACCGCTCGATCGATTCGAGCGCGCTCTTGTTGATGATGGGCCCCATGTACGTGCTACGATCGCGCGGATCTCCGACGGTAATCTTCTTCACTCGCTCGCGAAGCTTCTCGACAAACGCCTCGTACACGGGTTCCTCTACGATCGCGCGCGAGCACGCGGAGCACTTCTGCCCTTGGAAGCCAAACGCGGAAACCGCAACGCCTTCAACGGCGGCGTCGAGATCGGCATCGGCCGCGACGACGATCGCGTCTTTACCACCCATCTCCGCCACGACGCGCTTGATCCATCGCTGACCGGGCTGTGCCTGCGCGGCTAGAGTATTGATGCGCAATCCGACTTCCTTCGACCCGGTGAAGGAGACGAAGCGCACGTTCGGATGCGTCACGATCAAGTCGCCGATCTCGCTTCCCGCGCCAGGAAGAAAGTTGAGCACTCCCGGCGGCAGCCCCGCTTCTTCCATCATATCGACGAACCACGCAGCGACGATGGCCGAGTCACTCGATGGTTTGAGCACGACCGCGTTCCCCGCAACGACGGCCGCTGACGACATGCCCATCATGATCGCTGCCGCAAAGTTCCACGGCGGAATAACGACACCGACGCCAAGCGGAATGTAAACGAGCTCGTTGCGCTCACCCGCGATCGGCGTCACGGGCTGCGGCTCCGAGTAACGTAGGATCTCGCGGCCGTAAAACTCCAAAAAGTCGATCGCTTCGGCGACGTCGGCGTCCGCTTCTACCCAGCTCTTCCCGACTTCGTACACGAGTAACGCATCGTAGTCGAAGCGTCGCTCGCGCAGCAACCGTGCGCACGTGAAAAGAACTTCCGCGCGCTGCTGCGCCGGAACGTGTCGCCACGTCGTGAATGCGCGTTCGGCGGCGGCAACTGCCTTTTGCGCGTCCTGCGCCGATGCTGACGACGTCTCCCCGACGATCTCGCTTGGTGCAGATGGATTCGTCGAGCGGATACGCTTCGCGGTCTCGACGCGCTCGCCGCCGATCACGAGCGGATAGTGCTTTCCAAACCCTGCTCGTACGCGCATGAGCGCGGCCTCCATCGCGGCTGCTTCGGCCGGTTCGGCGAACGTTTTAATCGCCTCGTTCGCAAAGGGGGTAATACGTTCCAGCGTCGTTGCCATAGCGCCAAGTATTATCGCTTACGAGCGCGAATTCCGGCCTCTACCTATGTATGACGTCGCGGTCGTCGGCGGAGGAATCCTTGGTCTCGCAACCGGGCGCGAGCTTCTCGCGCGACGCCCTCGGCTGCGCTTGGCAATCCTCGAAAAGGAGGCAACGCTCGCGTCGCATCAGAGCACGAACAACAGCGGTGTCATCCACTCTGGGATATACTATCGCCCCGGCTCGCTACGCCTGCGCCTCTGCCGTGAGGGGGCGCAGGCGCTGCGCGCCTACTGTGACTCGCGCGAGATCCCCTGGCGCACGGTTGGCAAACTCATCGTCGCCACATCCGAGCACGAGGTTCCCGCTCTCGACGGACTCTATCACCGTGGCACCGAGAACGGCATCGCCGCGCTGGAGCGTCTTGACGCTCGAGGCATCGAAGAGCGCGAACCGCACTGCAGAGGCCTTGTGGGACTCTACGTCCCCGAGACGGGCGTCGTGGACTTTGCGCGCGTCGCGCAAAGCTTCGCTCGTGATATTCAAGATGGCGGTGGCGAGATCGTGACCGATACCGCGATCGTCGGCGCGGTACGCGGCAAAGATGCGATCGTTCTGCGCACGGTTTCAAACGAGTACAGCGCGGCCTACGTCATCGCGTGTGCCGGACTCGGTGCCGACGGCATCGCGCGCGTTCTCGATGGCGCGCCACAACCGCGTATCGAACCGATGCCCGGAGACTTTCTCATTCTGAAGCAAGGGCAGCGCGCGATCGTTCGTGGCTGCATTTATCCTGTTCCCAGTCCGAACTTGCCTTTTCTCGGCGCGCACGTCACGCCGCGTATTGACGGCAGTGTCTGGCTCGGCCCGAGCGGCGCATCCCGGCCGGACGTGCTCGCGAGCGTTTGCCGTTTTCTTCCAGAACTGACCAGCGCCGACGTATCTCCGGGGCCGACTGGAATGCGTGCGCAAGGCGTCGATGAACACGGCCGTTTTCTCGACGACTTCGTCTTTGAGTCCGGCGAACGATGGATTCAGGTGCGGAACGCTCCCTCGCCGGCAGCGACGTCGTCCATGGCGATCGCGCGGCACATCGCGAGTATGATGCCGCAGCCGTAGGGCAGCGTACCCGGCGCCAGGAAGAACGACAAATGCGCCTCCTGACCGTTCTAGGAAGCGTTCTAACCATAGCGTTGCTCGTTGCCGGCGAAGTCGTGGCGCCGGGATGGCGCGCATCGCAGAACGTCGCCTTCGAGCACTACGGCGAGATCGTCCTCGTCCTGCTCTATCTTGCGATGGCGTTGCTCGTTGCTTGGAAGGCGACCCCGTCACGCGACGCGCGCTTGATCGTTGCTTTTCTTCTTGCGCTCGCGCTCGCTCGGGGCTTCTACGGCGTTGGCGCTGCGGCGAGCCGCGCTGAACTCTTCAACGTGGCAGGCGCGCTGGCCGTCGACGTCATCATGTTAGTCGCATTTCTCTTCCCCGCGCTCTATCCGCCCCGCCATACGAAGCAGTCCGCGTGGATTCTGCGCATCGGTATCGTCTTTTGCGCTCTCATGATAGCCGCCTGGATGGCCGAGTCGATTGCGGGCACTCGCGCCGCGTCTATCGCAGACGACGTTGCTACGTTTCCGTTCTTTCTCGTCGTAATCGCGGCTGTCGTCGATGGTACGATCGCAGGCGGGTCTTCATACCGCGTTCCGAGTCTCGTGGCCGGCAGCACGATCGTTCTTCTCGTGCTCATCAATGTCGCCTCCGCAACCATGCACCTTCTGCACGGCAACACCGGCTGGGTTCGCGAACTCGCCTGGCTTCGCTATGCCAGTGGCATCGGCATGACGTACGCCGTGCTGCGGCATCGCCTCCTCGATCTTCACGTGGTCATCTCTCGCGCTGCAATCTTCTCTGCGTTTTCCCTTTGCTTGATTGCACTCTTCGCTCTCGCCGAATGGGCGCTTATCGTCATCCTCGAGCGTGCTGTCGGTCCGCGGTTCAACTCAGTCGACGAAACGGCGCTCACGGCGCTCGTGGCGCTCGGGGTCGGCGTCTCTGCGCGAAGCATCCATCACACAATCGAGCATCGCCTCAATCGCGTCTTCTTCGCGCGACGATATCGCGCGCTCGCAGAACTTCATCGATATGCACTCGAAACCGATGCAACAACCGATGCGGACGCGCTCGTGACGCTCACCGTGACCATGCTACGCCGTAATCTGGAGACGAGCACCGTCGGTCTCTACGCAGGGTGCTCAGATACGGGATACGCGTTGCTTCTCGGAGATGCGACGCTCCCACCGCACCTCGAAACGGACGACGAAATCGTCTTGCGGTTGCGACGCTGGGGTGAGCCGCTCCTCGTCGACAACGAAGAGCACTCCTTCTCGGGATCGCTCGTCTGTCCGATGATCCTGCGCCGGCAACTCTACGGTTTCGTTGTCTGCGGCCGGAAGCGCGACCGCACGAGTTATCTGCCCGACGAGCGAGAGACGATTGCGTCACTCGTTCATCGTGTAGGCATTGCCTACGAATGGCTGACGCGCGAGAGTACTATGCTTCGGCCCGCGCAGGTACTATCGTAACGACTGAACGAAGCGCTCGACCCGCTCCAGGGCTTCGCTTCCCCTCGTTCCCGTATAGGCATCTATGAGCGCACTGCCCACGATGAACGCGTCTGCATACGGAGCCAAGGCTTTCACGTGCGAGCGATGACTGACTCCAAAGCCGACCGCAATGGGTAGATGCGTCGCTGACCGCAAGGTGGCGATTTGTGCGCGCAATGCTTTCACGTTCGGCGCCTTCCCGGCGCCGGTCACGCCGAGACGCGAGACGACGTAGACGAACCCGGTGGCCTTTCTCGCAATCTCCGCTGCGCGATACGCCAGCGTCGTGGGCGCGACGAGCAGCGGCATTGCGAGGTTTCTTTCTTGGAGTCGTTCACGTAGCGGTTCGACTTCCTCCAAGGTGAGGTCCGGAACGATCGCACCCGCCGCTCCGGCCTTTGCTGCGTCTGCAGCAAAGGCACCGACGCCATATCGGTACACGGGATTGAAATACGTGAAGAGAACGATCGGAATCTTCTCACGAACGCGATCCGTCAGCGCAAGCACGTCGCGCAACGTCACGCCCTTCGAAAGCGCGCGTTGTCCCGCTGCCGCGATCGTCGGTCCGTCGGCAAGCGGGTCGCCGTAGGGGACCCCGAGCTCGACGGCCGCAGCGCCGCACCGCGCGACCGCATCGATAAGCATCTCTGTCGTCTCCACATCCGGATCGCCCGCCATGAGATAGGCGATGAACGCAGGTGTTTGCGCGCGAAGGGCTCGCTCGAGCTGCACTGCCTTACATCCGGGATGACAAGAGCGATGCCACGTGCGCAAGGTCCTTGTCGCCGCGTCCGCTGAGATTTACGAGAATGAGATCCCTCGACGAGCGTTCGCGAGCGAGTCTTCGAGCGAAGGCGAGCGCGTGCGCGCTCTCGAGCGCGGGCACGATGCCTTCCGCGCGGGCGAACTCTTGAAACGCGCTTAACGCTTCTTCATCGGAGACGTTCACGTACGTCGCACGTCCACTCTCTTTCAAATATGCGTGTTCCGGTCCCACGCCGGGATAGTCCAAGCCTGCGCTGACCGAATGCGTTTCGACGACTTGCCCGTCATCGGTTTGAAGAACGTACGAGCGAGAGCCATGGAGCACACCGACACTCCCCGCTCCCAGCGATGCTGCGGTCTTGCCGCTCGCGAGGCCCTCTCCCGCCGCTTCGACTCCCCACAGTTTCACGTCCGCGTCGTCGAGAAACGCCGTGAAGATGCCGATCGCGTTACTTCCTCCGCCGACGCATGCGACAACGTCGCTCGGAAGTCTCCCGTATGCCTCGATGCACTGCACGCGCGCTTCGTCGCCGATGACACGTTGAAACTCGCGAACCATGTAGGGATAGGGATGGGCGCCGACGACGCTACCGATAACGTAGAATGTTTCTTCTACTCCCGCTGCCCAGGCTCGAAAGGCTTCGTTCGTGGCGTCCTTCAACGTCTGAGTTCCCGAGGTCACCGGATGCACCGTCGCGCCGAGAAGGCGCATGAGCGCGACGTTTGGCGCTTGCCGCTCGACGTCGCGCGCGCCCATATAGACGTCGACGGGGAAGCCGAACTTCGCACCCACCGTCGCCGTGGCGACGCCGTGCTGCCCAGCGCCGGTCTCTGCGATCAGACGCTGCTTCCCCATGCGCCGCGCGAGCAGCGCCTGACCGAGCGTGTTGTCGATCTTGTGCGATCCCGTGTGATTGAGATCTTCGCGCTTGACGAACGTCGGAACGTCCGTCTCGAAACGCTCCGCGCGATATATCGGCGACGGACGCCCGACATAGCTCGATAACAGCGCACGATACTCGCTCCAAAAACTCGGATCGTCGAATGCGAGCACCATCGCGCGCTCTAGCTCGTCGAGTGCATAGGCGAGCACTTCCGGAACGAATCGCCCGCCGAAGTCCCCGAAGTAGCCGCGCGCGTCAGGCTTCATCCGCACTGCGCACGGCGCGCACGAAAGACGACATCTTGGTTGAATCCTTGCGTCCCTTTTCATCCTCGATGCCGCTACGAGCATCAACTCCGAACGGGTGGACGCCGCGTACGCACGCCCCAACGTTCTCCGGAGTCAAGCCACCCGCGACAACGACGGGCCGCGCACGCGCTATCGGCGCGATGCTATCCCAGGCAAACGCAGACGCGGCAACATTCCGATTTTCGCGGGCCGTGTCAAAGAGAATCAGCGCACTCGTAAAATCCGCGCAGCGGTGCGCGAGTCGCTGCGTGGAGTCCACAGGCATGACCGGCAGAGCTTTGATGACGAGCCCCCCGATCTCGGACGCAAACGTTCCCGATTCATTACCATGCAACTGCACGATCATGCTCGGCAGAACGTCGCGCGCGGCTTCCACTTCGGTGCGTTTTGGGTCGACGAAGACGCCGACGGCGCCAACGAAAGGAGGAATGCGACTCGCGATCTCCTCGAAGTCGGGCCACGCAATGTGTCGCGGCGACGCTGCAAAGATCATGCCGATCGCGTCGGCGCCCGCGTCTATTGCGGCCTCGGCGTCGCGCCAGTTCGTACAGCCGCAGAACTTCACGCGCGTGCGCATCAGCGCGTCGACGCCGCGTCGGCTGCCAGCGACGACTTGAGTTCCGCGATCGTCGCGCCCGGGTCAGCGGCCCTGACCAGCGATTCCCCGATGAGGAAACCACGCGCTCCCGCTACGCGCGCCCGGCGAAGATCTTCCACCTCGCGCATGCCGCTTTCGCTG
>JASHPC010000032.1 GCA_030038335.1 Vulcanimicrobiota bacterium | reverse complement strand
TCATGGTGAAGGTCGTCATGAGCAATCCGACGCGCTCGATCCGACCCGGCATGGCCGTGCAGGCGTCGGTCACGCTTCCTGCACTTCGCGGCGTCCGCGTTCCGATGACGGCTTTTACCGATCAAAATCACACGCAAGTGATGACGGTGACTAACAAAAACATCGTGCAAGTCGCAAGCGTGACCGAAATTGGAAACGACGGCACGACGTCAGTCGTGACCGGCCTTCCGCAAGGAACTCGCGTCGTAATCAACGGCATGGCGAGCGTCGGGAGCGGCGAGAAGGTTTCGCTGCATTGAATCTCACTCGGCTCTTCCTGCAGCGGCCGACGCTGGTTTTCGTCCTCGTCTGCGTGATGCTCTTCGCCGGCATTCTCTCGCTCGTGACGATCACGAAAGAGCTTTTCCCGGACGTCTCGCAGCCGACTATTACGGTCCAAGCATCGTACAATGGCGCCTCGGTCACGGAGATGCGAGATGATATCGTCGCGCCGATCGAAGAGAATCTTGCCGGAACGACCGACCTGCAGACGATTAACTCGGTCGTGCAGCAAGGACAGGCACAGATCTCCGCCACTTTCACGATCAGTTCCAACGAGGCGACGGATCTCGCGCTGACGGAGAAGGCGGTGCAGGCGTCCGAGACCGAGCTTCCGACGAACATGCAGGCGCCGACGGTGAACATCCGCGATCCTGCGCAAGAGAACGTCGTCACGCTTGCGATGTACTCGAAGAAGCTGAGCCCGGGCCAAATGGCTCTGTACGCGACGAATGTCATCGTGCCGCAGATCCAGCAAATCCCAGGCATTTCGTACGCGAACGTCGGCGGTGCGCCGACCGCCGCATACGAAGTCGAAGTCAATCCGGCGAAGCTCGCTGCGCGCGGCTTAACGCTGAACGACGTCATCAACACGGTGACTTCGGAAAACTCGCGCGTGCCGGGCGGCTACGCGTATCAGCCCGGTCGCCAAACCATCATCGACGTCCGTGGCGACGTCCAGACGCTCGATCAAATCTCGGGGCTGCCGATCGTAACGACGGGTGCTAACGCCACTCCTTCGACCGAAACGGCGGGCGCGGTCGAGTCGTATACTGCAGGCCTTTCCTCGTTGCCTGGCACGATCGACCCATGGACGGCATCTGATCAGCTGACGCGCGTCGGCGACGTCGCATCGGTCATCCAAGGAAACGAGCCGCAGCTGCAATACGCGCGTATCAACGGCGAGCGCGGATTCTTCCTCTCGATTCAAAAGACCGATCAGGCGAGTGAGATCGACGCCTCGAACGGATTCATGCACCAACTGCCGACGCTCGAGAAAGAGTTTCCGGAGATCCACTTCTCGATCGTCAACATCGCGTCACGATTCACGCAGCAGCAGATTAGCGCCGTCACGCACACGCTGCTCGAGGCAATCTGCCTCACGGCGCTCGCCATGATCTTCTTCCTGCGCTCGTGGCGCAGCGCCATCGTCGTCTGCATCGCGATTCCGACCTCGCTCGCGATCGCGCTCACGGTCATGAAGATGACCGGCATGACGCTCGACACGATCTCGATGCTCGGCATGACGCTCGTCATCGGTATCCTCGTCGACGACTCGACGGTCGTTTTGGAGAACATCGAACGCCACCATCGCGAGCTCAACCAAAACCCCGAAGACGCCGCGTACGAAGGGCGAATGGAGATCGGCGCGGCCGCAGTCGTCATCACGCTCGTCGACGTCGTCGTCTTCTTGCCGATCGCCTTCATCCAGGGGCAAGTTGGAAAGTTCCTCGTCGAGTTCGCGATCGTCATCGTGATCTCGACGCTCACGTCGCTCTTTGTCTCATTTACCATAACACCAACGCTGGCCGGTCTCTGGGCACTCAAATCGCACTGGAAGCCATGGAGGCCCGTGGAAGCGTTCGGCCGCGGCTTTGACAACATCCGAGGTTGGTATGCGCACAGAGCGCTCCCCTGGGCGCTCGAGCACCGTGGCATCGTCGTCGGCGGGTGCTTCCTGAGCTTCGTCGCGTCGATCGCACTCGTGCCGCTCGGCGTCGTCGGCGAAACGTTCATTCCGCCAGTCGACAACGGCCAAATCTACATCCAGCTCAACTATCCCGAAGGCACGCCGATCTCTTCGGTTCGCGCACAGACGTACAAGCTCGAGGATAAGATCGACAAGGCGTCCACAACGGACATTCAGCACGAGACGACCGTCGCGGGAGCGTACTCCGCGTCGTTCGGCGGTTTCGTCATCCAGCCGGACGTCGCGCAGATCCACATCTTCCTCAACGACGATCGCAAGCACTCGACGCGGTACTGGACGCAACAGTTCACGACGATGACGCACAAGTTGCTCCCGCACGTCACCGCGTCAGTCGTCATGTCGACCGGAACGATGGGCGGCAACGCGCAACCGATCGACTTCCTCGTCTCCGATCTGACGGGCGGCGATCCGACGCAGTACGCGCAGAAAGTGCTCAACCTGCTCAGAACGGTACCGGGCGCCACGAGCGTCAACAGCTCTTCCGAAGAGCTGGCACCGGAGGTCTCGGTCGTCTTCAACCGCCAGAAGGCGCAGGCGCTCGACGTCGACCTCGGGCAGGCTGCCGAAGCGGCCGGCGCCGCATTCGGCGGCAACGTTGCGACGCAGTTCGAGACGACCTCCGGTCTCGAGCAAGTGCAAGTAATCTATCCCATCAGCGATCAGACGAGTCTCGAGAATCTCGCGGCGATTCCCATTCGGTCGAACGACGGCAACATCGTGCACTTGGGCGATTTCTCGACGTTTACGCTGACGCCGACGCCCCCGTTCATCACGCGCACGAACCGCAACACGGTCGTTCACGTCGATGCGAACTACTTGCCGTCATCCTCGCTATCTAACGTAGAGAACGCATTCGAGAAGAAGCTTTCCACGCTCCATTTGCCGCCAAACATCGTCGTGTACCCCGCGCCGCTCGGCCAGCAAGATTTTATGCACCAAGTGCTCACCGGCATGGGCCTTTCGATGATTCTCTCGGTGATTCTCGTCTTTCTTCTGATGATCGCCCTCTACAACAGCTACACCTCGCCGCTCATCATCATCTTCTCGGTGCCGGTCGCCGCCGTCGGGGCAATCGGTGCACTCGTCATCACGCACGAGACGCTCAACTTGTACTCGCTCATCGGCACGATTCTTCTGGTTGGAATCGCAACGAAAAACGGCATTTTGCTCGTGGATTATGCGAACACGCTGCGCGCGCGCGGACGCGATAAACTTGCTGCGATCAAGGAGAGCGCGTTCACGCGATTCCGGCCGATCGTCATGACGAGCGTCTCTATCGTCGCTGCCATGTTCCCGCTCGCGATTGCCCTCGAGCCCGGTTCGGCCACGCGCGCGAGCCTGGGCATCGTCGTCATGGGCGGCGTCACGAGCTCGCTCGTTCTGACGCTGCTCCTGATTCCGGTCGTGTACATGTGGTTCTCGCCGGCGACGATCACTGCGTCGAACGCGCCGCCAGAGTCCGGAGCTCCCTCCGAGCGTCCACACCCCGCGCCCGTCTAAGCGACCCGCTCGCTACGGGTGAATAGGCCCGTCGCTCTCCGTAAGGGGCGTTCCCGAACGATGCTGCTGCACCGAGACGATTTCGGCTAAGATCGAAAGAGCGGTTTGACCGTCGGTCGACGCGCCGAGGTCGAGTCCTGCAGGTCCAAATATCCGCGCGATCTGCGAGTCGGCGTAGCCGTCGGATCTCAGCGCGTCCCGCCGCGAGCGTTGCACGCGACGGTTTCCGAGTAGTCCGACGTACCAAGCTCCGGTCGCGAGCGCTGCGCGCAAGGCAGGGAGGTCGAGCTTGACGTCGTGCGAGAGAATCGCGATCGCACCCGCTTCCTCCATTCTCTCCAAGCAAATCGGATCGTCGGGCCACGCGACGAGCACCTCGTCGGCATCCGGATGCCGCCGCCTCGTTGCAAATGGAGACCGCGGATCGATGACGGTCACGACGAAATCCGCGCGCTGCGCGATGACCGTCAGTTGCGCTGCTAGCGCCGTAGCGCCGACGATCACGAGGCGCGGACGGCGTGGGATCGCGATCGTCGTGCCGTCCAAATCGAACTCAACGTCGCGACGGCCGTACGCGATCTCTTCGACAACGGACAAGAACTCCCGAGAAGGCGCCCAGAGCACGACGTCGAGCGAAGCGCCGCAACCGCTCCCCGCGAGAATCTCGTCGTCCAGCTCGAACCGCATCGGGGTTGGAGCGATGCGGGCACCTTGCTGCAGCGCGGCGATCGCGCGCTCGACGATCTCGCCTTCGTGACATCCCGCTCCGATGTCACCGAGAAACGATCCATCGGCGTCAACCACGAGCGAGGTACCGACCGCGGACGCCTTCGCACCGCGAGCCGCCGTCAGCGTCGCGACAGCAAACGGCGCCCGCGCACGCAAGCG
Organism: Vulcanimicrobiota bacterium; assembly: GCA_030038335.1. GTDB lineage: Bacteria > Vulcanimicrobiota > Vulcanimicrobiia > Vulcanimicrobiales > Vulcanimicrobiaceae > Tyrphobacter. Next base: position 8,556 of record JASHPC010000032.1, on the reverse strand, counting down.
CTGCGCCATGAGCGCGTAGACCTCACGCATCTTCACCGAGCCACTGCTCGCGTGTATTCAAGTCCGTGAACGCGCCTTTGTCGTCGACTTCGAAAGCATGCCGGCGAAGCATCGCGTCGTCGCGCGCTTGGAAGAGCGTATCGCCGTCCGGGAGCGCCTCGACGATCGCGCGAGCGCGGCGAGAGAAGAGCACGGGATGTCCGGGCATCCCCGCTGCGTCGACCGGATACGCGACGTCGAAACCGTCGAGGCACTTCTCCAGCCGCTCGAGCGTCTCGGCACGCAGAAACGGCTTATCGCCGAGCACGACGCCGAAGTCTTCGTCCTTCTCGATCGCCGACAGTGCGAGGCGGAGCGAGTGCGTCATGCCGCGTTCCGTTTCGTCGTTCGTGACGACGCGCATCGCCGGTGCCATCCGCCGCGCGTCGTCGACTCGCGCGCTTGGAACGACGACGACCGCCTTACGCGCGTGCAGCAATGTTGCGATTCCTTCGAGCGGTGCCTTCCCTGACGGCAGCGCCGTGAAGACCTTCGCGAATCCCATCCTTCTCGCGGCGCCTGCCGCCAAGACGGCATACGTCATCGACGAAAGAACACGATCGTCATCACGATGCCGATCGTTATGACGGTTGCTCTTCCGTACGCGCTCGGGAGGCGACGAAAGAGATGCGCGCCGGCGTATCCGCCAAGGAGCGCGAGAATCGCCATCGGCGCCGCGGCACGCCAGTCAATGATGCGAGCGATGATGAACGGAACGAGTGAGACGCCGTTGATCGCGACGGAGAGCACGTTCTTGACCGCGTTTGCGGCATTGAACGTTGGGAAGCCGGTGAAGGAAAGGATCGCGAGCATCATGATGCCCATTCCGGCGCCGAAGTACCCGCCGTAGACGGCGACGAGAAACTGTGCGGCAAGCTGCCAGAGCGCATGTCGCGGCGCCTGGCGCACCGGGCGCCGCAGCAGCGGGCTCGCCAGGAACGTCACCGTCGCGATGAGGAGCAGCCACGGAATCATGCGCTCGAAGATCGGCGCCGGCGTGCGAATCAGCAGCACCGCACCTGCAAGACTTCCTACGATGCTGACCGCGAGCACGGGCGCGAGCAGATGGCTGTGCTCTCGAACTTCGGGCGCGTAACCACGCGCGCTGCCGATGTTGCCGACCCAGAGCGCCGCGCTGTTCGTCGCGTTGGCGGAAATCGGTGCAACGCCGGCGGCGATCAAGGCAGGGAAGGAGAGAAAGCTTCCACCGCCCGCAACGCTGTTCATGACGCCTGCAACGAACGCGGCACCGCTGGGAAGCAGCGCTGACGCGCTCACGCCGCGGGGATCACGAGCTCTGGGAACGCTCGCGCTTCGTGACGCGGTAGACGCGGCGCACGCCGTTGAGCCGTTCCAAGCGCGTGAGCAGCATGTGCAGATGATCCAGGTCGCGGATCTGAACCGTAAGGCTCGTCACCGCGACGCCATCGCGTCGTACGCGCGCCGTTACCGAGTTCACCTGCGTCTTTCGCTCGGCGAAGATGGCCATGATGTCTTGGAGCAACTGCGGCCGGTCGCTGGCCTCGATTTCGATATCGACGGCGTGCGTGAGTTCCGTTGGACCGCCCCATTGCGCTTGGAGGATGCGGTCAGGCGTCGCGCTCATGTACGCGACGTTCGGGCAATCTGCCCGGTGCACGCTCACACCGCGCCCGATCGTCACGTATCCGATGATCGGATCGCCAGGAACCGGCGAACAGCATTTAGAGAGACGAACGAGCACGTCATCCACGCCGGCAACGAGAACGCCGCTCTTCGCACGCGTGCTTCGGCGCGTTGGGGTGCGGCGTCCAACTTTCGTGAGGTCGACGACGTTGTCGAGGCGCAGCTCGTCACGCAAGCGTTTGACGACCGTCTGCAACGAGACGTCACCGAAGCCGATAGCGGCGAAGAGATCCGTCACGGAACCGTAGTTCATGCGGCTTGCGATGCGTTCGATCACTTCCGCGCGCACGGCATCGAGGCGAACCTGGTGCCGGACGAGCTCGGCTTCGAGCGCCTCTTGACCCGAGAGGACGTTCTCGGAGCGCTGCTCGCGCCGGAACCACTGTTTTATCTTGTGCTTCGCGCTCGACGTCTTGACGAGCGAGAGCCAGTCGAGCGATGGATGGCCTCCCGCCTTGTTGACGAGAATCTCGCAGATGTCGCCATTCTGCAGTTGATAGTCGAGCGGAACGATGCGCCCGTTGACTTTAGCCCCGACGCAGTGATTGCCGACGTCCGTGTGCACTGAGTACGCGAAGTCGAGCGGCGAGCCGCCAGCCGGCATCGGATAGACGTCGCCGCGCGGCGAGAAGACGAAGACTTGCGAATCAAAGAGATCGAGCCGGAGGTTCTCCATGAACGTGCGCGAGTCGCGCATGTCCTTCTGCCACTCGAGCAGCGCACGCAGCCACGAGAGCTTGTTCTCGAACTGGTCTTGCTTGCCGCCCTCTTTGTAACGCCAGTGCGCGGCAATTCCGTACTCACTCGTCCGGTGCATCTCGCGCGTGCGAATCTGAATCTCCAGCGGGTCGCCATGCGATCCGACGACGGTCGTGTGCAGCGACTGGTACATGTTTGGCTTGGGCATCGCGATGTAATCTTTGAAGCGACCGGGAAGTGGCGGCCACATCGCGTGGACGGCACCAAGCGCAGCGTAACAGTCTTTCACCGATTCGACGATGATGCGAATCGCCGTGAGGTCGTAGATGGACGCGAACTCGCGCCCGCGCTTCAGCTTCGTGTAGATCGAGTAGAAATGCTTCGGGCGCCCTTGGATCTCGGCTTGGACGTGTAGCGTCTTGAACTCACCTTCGAGACGCGATATTGCTTCAACGACGTCGGCCTCGCGCGCATCGCGCGTTCGCGCGACGCGGTCAACGATCTCTTTGTAGCCTTCCGGATCGAGGTAGCGAAGACAGAGATCCTCGATCTCCCACTTGATGCGCCAGATGCCCAAACGGTGCGCGATCGGCGCGTAAATGTCGAGGGTCTCTCGCGCGATCGCTTGACGCTTCGCCGGCGGCAGGCTCGCGAGCGTCCGCATGTTGTGAAGCCGATCGGCAAGCTTGATGATGATGACGCGAATGTCCCGCGCCATCGCCATGAACATCTTGCGCAGATTTTCGACCTGCGCGTCCTCTTTCGACTGATACGGAATGCGAGTGAGTTTGGTTACGCCCTCGACGAGCTGCGCAATCTCTTCGCCGAACTGCGCGGCGACCTGCTCGCTCGTGACGCTCGTGTCTTCGACGACGTCGTGCAAGAGCGCGGCAGCGATGGTCTGGCGGTCCATCTCGAGCTCCGCGAGGATCGCTGCGACCGCGAGCGGATGCGCGATGTAGGACTCGCCGGAGGCGCGGTGCTGGCCCTCATGTGCGCGATCGGCGGTTTCGTAGACGCGGCGAAGCCACGCTTCATCGAGCGTTGGGTCGTACGCGCTGACTCGTGCAATGAGCTCGTCGATCGTCAAGCTCCCATTGTATCACGGGCCGGGCGTCGGAATGGTATCTCTGAAGACTATCCCCTCTATTTTGCCGCCTGTGTCGAGGGCGAGCTGCTCGTAGATAAACCCGTTGCTGCAGAGCATTTTATAGAGATAGACGGTGACGTCCGGGGGAAGGCCGGGAATGTCAAGCGGGCCGAGATACTGCACGCCCTCCAGCGCTCCGAGCTGACCAAGCTCCGTCGACGACTGCTGCACTTTTGCGTCGTCGGTCCGCGCGCTCAGGGATGCCGTATAGTCGGCGCGATCGATCCGCCCCGCCTGCCATGCAACGAACTGGCGCCTCGCCACGAGCGTCACGGCAGGGTCGGCCGGTGGAACCGGCGTGGGCGACGGGGTTGGCGGAGCGTGCCGTCTTGCTTGAACGGGCGTGGCGACGATGGCGATTGAGGACGCAAGGACGAGAGCGAACGCGCCGGCTTTCAGTAGCGGATGAATGACACGACCTCCGAACCGGGCAGCGCATCGCGGCCCTTCAGCGCATCGAGCTCGATGAGAAACGCGAATGCCTCAACCTTCGCTCCAAGGCGCTCGAGAAGCCGCCGCGTTGCGGCAGCGGTTCCGCCGGTCGCGAGAAGATCGTCGACCACCACGACGCGATCGCCGCTTTGAAGCGCATCCGCGTGGATCTCGAGTGAGTTCGTCCCGTACTCGAGAGCGTACGACTCGGAAAGCTTACTGTACGGCAGCTTACCGGGCTTGCGCACCGGGATGAAGCCGGCGCCGATGCCGTATGCCAGCGGGGCGCCGAGCATATAGCCGCGCGCCTCGATCCCGACGACGTGCTGAACTCCGCTGCCCTTGAAGCGGTCGACGAACAAATCGATCGCGTGACGAAAGCCCTCGGCATCCTTGAGGAGAGGCGTAATGTCCCGAAAGAGAATGCCGGGCAGCGGAAAGTCTGGAATTGCGCGGATTAGCCCTTCGATGCTCACGAAGGACCGGTTATTCGCGGGGTCTGAGGCGGTGCCTTCGCCCGGGTGAAACAGCGGGCGCCGCGAAGCTGTATGAAAGGCATGCGACGCTCACTCGCTCTCCTGGCTTTGGCAGTACTTTCACTCTCGGGCTGCATCGTGGAAGACGACGGCGGTGGTGACTTCGTGCACCAAACCGTCCACGAGCGATTCGCACTTGCGAGGAACGCGCATATTCGGGTTGGGAACGTCTCCGGGAGCATCCTCGTCGTGCCTTGGACCAACCGCGCGATCGACATCGTCGCCCGGAAAGAATCCGACGACTCGGACGCGCTGCACCGGACCGCGATCGAGATCACACACGACGGCACGCCGGCAACCGACGTCGACGTCGAGACGCACTATCATCGCGACGGCTTCTTCTGGTTTGGAGGATCCGGGGCGAACGTCGACTACACGCTCCACGTGCCAAGCGACGTCTCGCTCCGGCTTTCCAACGTCAGCGGGAACATCCGAGTGAGCGACGTCACGGGAGACGTCGACGCGAACGCGGTGTCAGGAGACGTCAACGCAAAGAATCTCGGCGGAGAGCTCCACGTACGTACCGTTAGCGGCAGCGTTGAGGCCTCCGTTACGCGCATGAACCAGGACAGCTACGTCTCGATCGAGGCCGTCAGCGGATCGATCGACCTCGCGATTCCGTCGAGGAGCAGCGCATCGGTAACTGCGGATAGCATCTCGGGCGACTTCGACAGCGACTTCAACATTCCGACAGAGCATCGTACCGTCGGCGTCCAAGCGAACGGCAATATCGGCAGCGGCGCCGGCACGATCGAACTCAAGACGATCAGCGGTTCTATGACCCTCTCGAAGACATAGCGCTTAGCTCTCCTATCATCTCGGAGAGCATCGCCTTGTCGACGACGCCTTCCGGAGCGTTTGCCAAGATCTTTAGGTTCTTGCACGTCGTCTCGAAATGCCACGCCGGTACTTCGAGCGTTTCCATGATTTCGAGCGCGCGCGTTGCCGTCTCGACGTCCTTGCCCGCAACAGCCAGCTCGAACGCCGTTGCCACGAGCCAATAGTCCCGCGACTTCAAGGCTCCCAGCCGGCTGACCGCAAACGCGACGAGCGGAATCGTTCGCTTCCACTCCTCAAACGCTTCCGGCGTGCCTTTCGCGAGGAGAAGCGTTACGAGGTTGATTCCAGGATAGTAGTCGCGCGGATCGGCGACGAAGCCGGCGCGGTACTGATCTATTGCCTGGTTGAGAAATCCGTTCGCTCGTATGCGCTCGCCGGCATCGAGAGCCTCCTGATACTGGCTTTTGTAGATGCGTCCGAGGAGGGAGGACGTTTCCGGCGAGGCTCCCTTCTCCGAGATAATGACCGTGAGAATCTCTTCGGCGCGCTTGCGATCCGCCGGATCCTTCTTCGTCTCGAAGCGGCGATTCAGCGCAAATGCGTGTTGCTCCGAAAGCATCTGTACGGACGACAGCAGCCAGGGCGGCGCGTTCTCGGCAAATGCGATCATTGCGTCGTACTCCTTGATGTCGCGATATGCGAGGAACACGTCGAGAAAAAGCTCCGCATTCGCCTGCGTCAGCTCGCCAAGACTCTTCGCTATCTCCTCGAGTTTTGCGGCGGCTTGCGCAGCGTCTTTCGTCCGTCGAGCGGCGTCGATCTGCTGGCGAATCGCGTCGAAAGCGCGCGCTCGATCGCGAAACGTGTCGGTGATCTCGTGCGGCAGCGTCTGCTCCTTGAGGTTTGGAATCATCTCGAAAAGCGGACTGTCGCTCTGCGCTTCGACGTCACGCAGCGTATCCCCGAGTCGCCGCGCGAGTGCCTCGACCATCTCTTTCGCGTCAGCGTCCCCTAGCTTGCCTTCCTGCAGCTTGTACGGCACGGCGCGAATCATCGCGATGTCGAAGGGAAGCGGCCCCTCGTTGGCCGCCAGTATTATCGTCGAACGCGGACGCGCAGCATGACGAATGCCTAGCTCGTAAAAGACGTTCGGATTGGACAACGTAACGTCGACGATGGCAATCTCTGCGAGCAGTAGGCGTTCGTACATGGGAAGGTGGATGACGCCGCCGCTGCGCTCCTCGTCGGCGCGGATGCACTCGACGTCGAAGCGTTCGACGGCGGGCCGTATGCCGCGCTCGTAAATGTCGTCGAAGTTAACCTTATATCGCCGCGACGGATCGTCTTTCTCTCCGAAGGGCATTGCGACGAAAACGAGCGGCTTCATGTCTTTCTTGTTGTGACATTGGACGCATTCAAGGCAACGGCCTCGCGAATGAGTGCCTTGAGCGCCTTTTCGTCTATTTTGTCGCCCTCGTAAACGTCGATCGCGCACCTGACGCTGCCGAGTGAGGTGAAGAGGGCCGCGGGATCCTCTCGTCGATGAGCACTCAAGTATCTGCCGCACGCGTTCCGGACGCAGCCCAATCTGTCATGCTACGCTGACGAGTATTCCAGTCTCATTTTGACTCGAACCTTGACGTGTCTCCAACGCCCTAGTCGCACGCCGCGCCCGTCGCAGTAGGCCTCCGACTTCACGCCAAGAGGAGACCCCGCATGCATATTCCGCCGACAGCTTCCCGCCGAACGCTCGAGTTCGGCATCTACCGCGACGGAGACAACAACCTCGATGCCATACAAGAGTCGACGGTCGCACAGGCCGTAGGCGTCTCGCGCCGTGATGCAGGCGTCGCCTTCACGGTCGAGGACACGACGTCGCACGGCGGCCACGCGCTCGAAACAGATCGTTTCGACGTCGCCGACGGTCGCATCACGCACGCGCGCTCCGGCCCGACGCAGGAGATGAGCAGCCCAAAGACGCTCTCCGACTTCGTCGCGCACACGCTCGACGAAGCCGAGGCGCGCGGCGCGCAACACACATGGATAGAGCTCGTCGACCACGGCGGCGGAGACGGCGGCGGCCTTGAAACGGCTGACGGACGGGTAATGCCGATGCCCGATATCGCGCGCGCAATTGCCGACGGAGTCGCGATGCACGCGAAGGCGCACCCAGAAGACGTGACTCGCCGCGTCGATGGCGTCGTCGCAAATCAATGTCTCATGGCGAGTCTTGGGTTCACCGAGGGATACTGTATAAGGAGCCAAAACGTCCGGTCTGCCAGGGCGGCGGCACCTCCGAACTACGGATTCGCGAGCAAGTTCATACGCGATCTAGCAGCGCGCACGCGCATTTAGTGCACGGCAACACTGCGTTACGCGAGCGGACGTTTTCGATACTGTATAAGGAGCCGAAACGTCCGGTCCTGGTCGCGGGTTATACGAGAGGTCTAAGGTGCGATCTGGGCGGCAAGTGCCTTAAGTTCGCTCGCTATTGAATCAAGAAATGATATGTGGGCCTTAGGGTCCTCAAATCTTAGGAACTTTCCTGGCCTCGAACGCGGGAAACGTCGTCCCGCGAGATTAATTGAGGCAGTGTCAAACTTCCTCTGGGCGTCCGCCGAATCGTGCGCAATGCGATTTCTAACGAACGCAAACCACTCCAGGCGCGATGAGCTCGATGCAGCTACCGAATCTTGGGGTGAGCCAACGAGGAACCGCGAGCTATGACGCCGGATCGTAGCCGGATCGTACCACAGCATGAATGCTCGAGCACCAAATAGCATGGAGCGGGCAGCCGCTAAGCTCTTCGCCTGCACATAGCCAGTCTTAAATGTCGGCCGGTAAAGTGCCGATTCAAACCCGCAGAGCATGTGCAACAGCGAATCCTCAATGAACGCCTCCCAAGATGCGAAGATTCGCAGGAATGACACCTCATACAGAGTTTCAATTCTAACCATCGTCAATTTGCTCTTGATACGCACGTAACTCGGATCGCTGCGAACCGCCTCCGCGGTCGATGATAGCGCGATTGCGTCATCTACAGCCGCGCCGAACCTCGTCGCCAGAGGAGGCATTGACCTTGGCATCTATGTGAATGCGGCACGATAAATTTCTGAGAAACGCCGCCTTCGCGGTTCAATGTTGTCAGTTTGTCTCAGGCAAGCGTCGACAAACTCAGCATATTTGTTTGCAACCGGTTCGTGATGCTTAGCCGCTTCAATGATACCGGATAACGCTCTAACGGCGTGGGCGAGC
>JASHPC010000031.1 GCA_030038335.1 Vulcanimicrobiota bacterium | reverse complement strand
TCGGCTACAGCCGCTCTCCGCGCACGACCGAGCAGATGTTAACGAATATGTTCGTTGGGCGACCCGAAGGCAACTACGATCGTCTTCTCGACTTCAGCAAACCGGTGACGGGAAGTCTCTTCTTCGTTCCACCTGCGACGTTTCTCGAAAATCTCGAACCCGCAGACTAAATAGCGAGCCGGGGGAACTTCTTCGCGGGTTCTTCATAAGAGCCCGTTATGATGCTTTGCCATGGCATGGCCGAAGAAAAGCGGCGACGCAGAGGCGCCGCTCGTAGGAACTTTACGGTTCGTTTTCGTGATGGGGTCCGCGTTCGTAGTGCTTTGGCTGCTCATGTACTGGCTCCTAAGGGATCGCTGGTAGATGCACATCCACAGATACGAACGCTGGTGGATGACCTTCGGCATCACGATGCTCGTCGCGTTCCTTGCATTGCTAGCATTTGCGGCAGTCGAAAATAGCATCGTTCCGCCCAGCGGGATGCAGCAGATCGACCCGAAGCTCGTGGCGCGTACGCCTCCCTTCGACCATCCCGGCCTGCGCCGCTTGAGCGATGGATCGTACGAGGCCTACTACGTAGCGCAAGTCTTCGCGTTCGATCCACCGCTTCTCGTGATTCCTCAAGATGCAAAGGTGACGTTCTACGTGACGAGCACGGACGTTGTTCACGGATTCTTCATCCCCGGTACCGCTGTGAACATGATGGCCGTTCCGGGTTGGGTGAACACGCAGACGCACGTGTTCCGCCGCGCGGGAGAGTATTTGCTGATCTGTCACGAGTACTGCGGCATCGGCCATCAAAGCATGTTCGGCAAGATCGAGGTGACGAAGCGATGACGAGCGATCTTCAAGTGCGCGCTGAGAATCGCGTCGTACTCGCGCACGTCTACACGTCGACTGCAGCCATCGCTCTGGGCGCGGTTTTCGGCGTATTTCAAGGCTTTTCGCGCGCCGGCGCCGTGAGCGCACCTCCATGGTTTGACTACTATCGCATGCTAACGATGCACGGCGTCTTGATGGCGCTCATCTTCACGACGTTCTTCATCACCGGTCTCTCGCTCTTCGTCACGTATCGCGCCATCCCACGAGAACGCAACGTAACGTGCGGCTGGCTGGGGTGGCTCGTCATGCTCGCAGGCACCGCCATGGCCGCCAGCGAGATTCTCGCCGGTAACGCGACGGTGCTCTACACGTTCTACGCGCCTCTGAAGGCGAGTCCGTGGTTCTACATCGGCGCGACCATTCTCGTGCTCGGCACGTGGATCGTCGCCTTCGAGATCTTCGAAAACATCGTCTACTGGCGTAAGAGAAATCCGGGGGTGGCAGTGCCGCTCGTCGTTTTCTGCGCTGCAGCAACCTTCGTGATGTGGATCGTTGCGACGCTTGGCGTTGTCGCAGAGATGGCGTTGCTCATTCCATGGGCATTCGGCTGGGTTCCGACGGTCAACGTCTTGTTGACGCGCGTGTTCTTCTGGTATTTCGGGCACCCGCTCGTCTATTTCTGGATCATGGGCGCGTACGTCATCTGGTACAATATCATCCCGACGCGCTACGGCGGCAACACGTTCAGCGACGGCTTGACGCGCCTTACCTTCATCATGCTCATCCTGCTTTCGACGCCGGTCGGCATACATCACGAGTTCATGGAGCCAGGTATCTCGAGCGCCTGGAAAGCGCTCTTCACGATCACGACCTATGGCGTCGCAATTCCGTCGTTCATCACCGCCTTCGCGATTTTTGCCTCATTCGAACTTGCGGCGATTAAGCAAGGGCGTAGAGGCTTCATCGGAACCGTAAAGTCACTGCCGTGGAGCGACCCCGCGTTCGCAGGTGCGGCCTACGGCATGCTGCTCTTCATCTTGGGGGGATTCGGCGGTCTCGTAAACGCGTCGTACGGCATGGACGCCGTCGTGCACAATACGATCTGGATCGTCGGACATTTTCACGTGACGGTAGGCGGTCCCGTTGCACTGACGTTCGTCGGCGCGACGTACTGGTTGATTCCGCGCCTTACCGGAAGAGCGTTGTGGAAGCCCAAGCTGGCGCTCCTGCAGACGCGTCTATGGTTCATCGGAATGCTGATCATGTCGTTTTCGATGCACTTCGCAGGACTGCTCGGCGCGCCGCGTCGCACGTCGGACGTGACTTATCAAGGAGCGGCAGTCGCACAGTCGTGGCATCCGTACATGACCGCGGCTGCGATTGGCGGCGCAATACTCTTCCTGTCGATCCTCGCGTTCGTCGCGGTCGCGCTCGGTACGCTTCTTCAGAACCGTAAGACCGAGCCGATGGAGGCCACGTTCGCTACTGCAGCGGAGCCTTCCGCAACGACACCGGCGATGCTGCAGCACCTGTTCCGCTGGGGCGTGATTGCCCTTGCCTTCGCCGTGATCGTCTACGCCGGGCCGATCGGAGAGATTATCCGCCATCCGGGATACGGCAGCTCCGGATTGAGAACGTGGTAGGCAGTAAGCAACTAAGCAGTGTATAGAGGACAAAAAGTAGTCTTAACTTGACATAAAGACGCTCATAGGTTACATTTCTTGCCCATGAGGCAAAGAACAACGAACCCCACCACGGCGGCCTCTCGCCGCTACCTCGTCGAGTTCGGCATCGCCGTCGTTGTCTATCTCGTGGTCAACGCCGCTTCCGCGTGGGCGTTGCGCCACGTCGCGAACGGACCGCTGCACTATCTTATCGCGATCGTGCCGGTCGTCCCGATTGCATTCGTGCTCGTCGCAGTGCTTCGCTACTTGCGCTGCTCCGACGAGTTCACGCGCATGGTCCACGTCGAGGCGCTGGCGATCAGCGCGGGCATCACCGCGATGTTAGCGGTTACGTACGGCTTTCTCGAAAGCGCCGGTTTCCCAAAACTCTCGGCGTGGTGGACGTACGCGGCGCTCATGGTCTTCTTTGGGGCTGCAAATCCGTTCGTCGCAAGGCGCTACCGGTGAGAAATCGCCTCAAGGTCTTGCGCGCCGAACGCGATTGGTCGCAGAGCGAGCTCGCGGATCGTCTCGGCGTTGCTCGTCAGACGATCGTTGCGCTCGAATCTGGAAAATACGCGCCGAGCCTACCGTTAGCTTTTAAGATCAGCAAAGTATTCGACAAGATGATTGAGGAGATTTTCGATGCGGAGTAGATCCGTTCTGCGACCCTTTGCGCTCGTGCTTGGCCTCGCTGCGATGAGTGCGTTGCCAGCTCGCGCACAATCGCTTCCGCCACTGCCAGCCCCGGCGGCATCATTTGAGGTTGGAAGTCTGCACGTCGATCGCTTCGGCAGCGGTCCGATGACGCTCGTCCTCATCCCGGGGCTCGGATGCGGCACGTGGGTCTGGGCCGGCACGATCGAACATTTTGCGAGCGACTACACGATCTACGCGATAACCCTGCCGGGCTTCGACGGTCAACCGATGACGTCGCGACGCCCGCTCTTCGACGCGTTCTCCGATGACTTTTGGACGCTGTTGTCGAGCGCACACATCGAACGCCCTGTTGTTGTCGGACACAGCCTCGGCGGCACGCTTGCGATTGCGCTGGCAGAGCAACACCCGGATCGCTTGCGAGCCGTCGTCGCACTCGACGGACTTCCGGTCTTTCCAGCTCTCGCGACGGCAACTCCCGCACAACGGCAAGCCACAGCGGCAAAGGTAGCCGCACCATACGCGTCCTTCACGCACGCGCAGTTGCTCGCAAGCGAGGAACGCTTCATGCAGGCCGCTGCGACCGATCCGGCGTTGGCTACGCCGGCGGCTGAGTTAATTGCGAAAAGCGATCCACGAGCCATCGCTGCGTGGGCGCAGGAAGATCTCGAGAACGATCTTAGCCCCGATCTACCAAAGGTCACGGTGCCGTTGCTCGAGCTCATGCCGTATACCGTCTCGCCTTCGAATCCTTATACACAAGCGCAGTCGCTCGCGTTCTACCAAGGCTTGCTTGCCGGCGCGCCGCATACAGTCGTCGAACCCGTGGCGCCGTCACGGCATTTTCTCATGCTCGATCAACCCGATACGTTCTATAGCGCGCTATCAAAGTTTCTCAGTACGCTGCAAGCCACATAGGGGGGAGTCCGATGTTTCCGGCCTGAAAGCATCGGTCCCCTTAGCCACCAACGAACAACGCCGGCGCACGATGGTCCGGACGAGGCGGCGATTCGCGAAGTCGCGGCGGCAAACGGTTTGCCGGTCGATAGCGTTACAGCGGTGTCGGTACTAGATCCGTACTTTTATCGGGACTGAAGCGCGCGAGGTCAAAGGGCGCAAGATCGATCTCTGGCGTTGCGCCGGTGATGAGCGATGCGAGACAGCGCGCGGAGATGGCTGCTTGCGTGAACCCCAAGTGTCCGTGTCCGAAGCAATAGAATAGATTCTCGTGGCGCGACGCCACGCCAATAGCTGGAAGGG
>JASHPC010000030.1 GCA_030038335.1 Vulcanimicrobiota bacterium | reverse complement strand
ATCGTCCCTCCGTCGCGATCGCAGACGTAGAACGCGTCTCCGCTCGCGACGGCGTCGCGAGGTGACGTTCCCACGGAGATCTTCGGCAGAAGCGTTCTCGTCGCTAGGTCGACGGGAGTCACGCTGTTGTCGTAAATATTTTCAACGAGCGCGATCGGCACGTTCGGATTCCCCGCCTGAACTGCTTCGTCGATGTGCTCCAAACGTACGCCGTTCGCGACGGCGTCAACTCTTGCAGTGTAGAAGTGCGCGGCAGCGCCCGGCGCGGAAGAAAGCGCTATAGCGATGCGCTGCGTCGCTCCCGGCGCAACGACGACCGTTCCCGAATCCGGAGTCGCCTGAATCTCCGCAGGAAGCGTCGCTTTCCAGGTCACCGTTGCCGCTGCCGCTCCCGGATTTGTGAACGCGAAGGCGAGCTGCGCGTGGCCTTTTTCGAGGCGCACGACGTCGTCACCGGATTCGGCCTCGTGCAACTGCACCGCGCTCGAAGCGGGGAAGTGCACGGGCGCGAATGCGTACGACGGCGGCGCGTCGCCGGGAGCGCTTCCCCACTGCTCGTTTGCCGACGTGCCGAGCGAAAAGTCCAAGCGCACGTTACCCTTCATAGGAAGATCGAACCACGTGTTTTCCGTCGCGCGCCCGTCAATGGCGAGCGACTGCACGTACGGCGCGTCGTCCGCAGCCGCCGGTGCGTCGATCTCGATCGTAGGACCGTGCGGCGCGTCGACGACGACGTGCGTGAACATCGGACTCCCGACGTCGAGATAGCGCATCGCGGGCTCTTGCGGATAGAGCCCGATCGCGCACCAGACATACCACGCGCTCATCTCACCGAGATCATCGTTACCAGGAATACCAGAGGGCGAATCGTCGTACAGCGTGATGAGGGCTTGCCGCACGACGTTCTGCGTTCGCCAGGGTGCCTGCGCGGAGAGATAGACCCACGGACTTCCGAGGCTCGGCTCGTTTCCTAGCCACGCGTACGGCAGATTCTGCCCGGCGTTTAACTGCGAGAAGAACGTGTCGAGGCGCGTGCGCGCGATGGCGGCACCGCCCATGCCGGCGACGAGATCGCGCAGATCCTGCGGAACCATCCACGTGTACTGCGCCGCGTTTCCCTCTTGAAAGCCGCTCTGCCCCGAATCCGTAATGGGCGTTGCCATGAACGCCCCATCGGCGTCGCGCGGCGCAATGGCTCCGCTCGACGTGTCAAAGAGATTCGCCCAGTTACTCGCGCGAAGAAAGAACGCACGATAGACGCCGGTTTCGTGTGCTGCGCGCGCGAGCTGTGCGATCGAGAAGTCGTCGAGCGCATACTCGAGCGTCTCAGAGGCGCCGTTGGGCACGGGAGCGACGGACGTCGTGTGCGTGTTGACGATGTATCCACGCTGAAGGTACTCGGCGAGCTCCGGGCGCTCGACGTACCATCCATCTTCACGCGGCGGATCGATCTCGGTCGCTCCTTTGACCATCGCGGCGACGGCTGCTCGCACATCGAAGTCGCGCGCTCCGAACGCGTATCCGCCGGCGAGCACCGCATCGACGGAGTCGCCGCCCATGACGCTCGTAGGCGCGTTCACGAGTGCCCAGCGCGGCAAGAACCCGCCTTGCTGCGCCGCATCGACGAGCGACTGCATCATGTCGCTCGCTCGATCCGGATCGATGAGCGCAACGAGCGGTATCTGGGACCGATAGACGTCCCAGTCTGAGTAGTTCGCGTACTCCTCGTGCCCGTGCCGTACCCGATGCACCTTTCCGTCGAAGCCGCGGTAGAGGCCGTCGGCATCGCTGAAGACGTTCGGATGGAGCATCGCGTGGTAGAGCGCGGTGTAAAACGTCGTCTGCTCCACCGCGCTTCCACCGGTAACGGCGATGCGATCGAGCACGTCGTGCCATTCGCGTACGCCTGCGGCACGCACCGTCGCAGGATCCCACGTTCTCGCCTCGACGCGCAGATTTTCTCGTGCTCCTTCGAGGCTCACGTACGAAATCGCAACTTTGACCTGCACCGTCTGCACGCTCGTCGTGTCGAAGGTGAGCCACGCACCGCTGCCCGCTCCGTTCGAAGCGCCCGAGCCGGGCGAGACCTCGCCGCCGCGCCATGTGCCGAAAGACGCGAACGGCCGATCGAAGTCGGCGACGAAGTAAACCCTGAATGCGTCCGGCATGCCGCAGAAACCGCCACTCGTCGCCGAGCCCGTGAGCTCGTGATCGCCGTCGATGCGCACCGATGCATCGAACACGCCCGCCTGATCCGACGAAGCGTTGACGAGCACGTTCGCGGCGGACGTTGCGGGGAACGTGAAGGTGCCTAGCCCCGTTCGCCGCGTTACCGTAAGCGCTACGCGCACGCCGTTCGCGAGCGTGATCTCGTACCAGTCCGGGCTCGCGCTCTCGGTCGTGTGCGTGAAGGCGTCGCTCGCGGTCGCGGGCGTCGTCACGGTACCGATCGTCGGCAGAAAGGCGAAGTCGCCGAAAACGTTACAGCCTGGTCCCGAGAGATGGGTCAGGCTGAAACCGGTGATTGCCTTGTCCGTGTACTCGTAGCCTCCGCCCGCGTTCTGCGACGGGGTATCGGGACTCCATTGCAGCATTCCAAACGGGACGTCGGCGCCCGGGAAGGTATCGATAGGCCCGCCTTGCTGGGTACCCGAGGTCCCGATGAACGGGTTGACGAGCGTCGTCGGATCGAGGAGCGCGAGCAGGAGGCTCGCAAGAAGTCCGTGCATGGCTCGGTATGAATCCCGTGCCGGGCGGCAACTCCCTTTCCCACGAGTGGCCAAGCGCTAAGCGGCGGGTGCGAATCGCTTCCTACGGGTAAGCATACGAGCGTGAAGGTTCGGACGTGGGTCCCTTTTGGGGCGGCGGTTCTTGCAACCGTGTTGCACGCGCTCGGGAACCCTCACTACGGCTTCTTTCGAGACGAGTTGTATTTCATCGTGTGCGGCCGGCATCCAGCGCTTGGGTACGTCGATCAGCCACCGCTCACGCCTCTTCTCGCCGCGCTCTCCCAGAGTTTCGGGCGTTCGCTTTTCTTGCTACGTCTGATCCCTGCTCTCTGCTCGGGCCTCGTCGCGTACGTTTCATGCCTCTTCGTTGAAGAACTCGGCGGAGGCGTCTTCGCCGAGATCCTGACGGCTATCATCGTGACGCTCGCGCCCGTTCTCGCCGCGAACGAGATGCGCCTGACGCCGGACATGCTTGAGATCGCGTTGTGGCCGCTTACCGCGCTCTTGATCTTACGCATCGTCAAAGGCGGTTCGCCAAAACTGTGGCTGGCGGCAGGTGCCGTCGTCGGCGTTGCCGCGTGGAGCAAGTACAGCGTCGCCTTCTTCGCCGTCGCCGTGATCTTAGGTTTACTGCTCACGTCGGAACGGCGGGTCCTCTATTCGCGATGGTTCGCCGCCGGATGCGCACTCGCGATCGCGATCGTCTTGCCAGACTTCTATTGGCAGGCGATCCATCATTTTCCGATGCTCCAAGTCCTGCACAACGACAGCGGCCAGTTCATCGTCAACGGTCCACCGTTTTTGCTCCAGCAAGTACTTATCATGAACCCGTTGCTCTCGATCGTCTGGATCATCGGGCTCGTCTTCCTCGCGCGCAACGAGCAAACGCGATGGCTCGCGTACGCATACGGGATCCTCATTGTCTTGATGATGTCGCTGAACGCGAAGAACTACTACCCTGCAGCTGTCTATC
>JASHPC010000029.1 GCA_030038335.1 Vulcanimicrobiota bacterium | reverse complement strand
GCGGGGAGACCGGCGGCGAATTCCATGATGCCTTCATCGATGTATGCGTCTGAAATCGCGATCGTATTCTCCAGATGGGAGCCGCAGCGATCGAGAATGGTCGCGCGTATCGTCGCGTTTGAAGGATAGAAGCGTGAGGATGCAAGCGGCAACTTCTGATCCAGTCCCGTGAACAACACCGTCCCATTTGCAAGAGCGACTCCCGGGCCGGGATCTCCATCCACCGCGTGTGGTGCGTAGAGCAAAGGAGCGCCCGAAGTGATCGTTCGCGGCAGTGGTACGGATTCGAACAAGTCTGCAAATCCGTTCTTGAACCCGTCCTTGCCTACCGGTGCGACCCCAGAGAGCGCGAAAGACGTGCCACACTCCGCCGTCGGCAGAGGGACGAAAAAGTCTCGGTCCACCATGGGAGACGAGGTGAAAGGTTGCCACCGGCGGCCGTCATCGGTCGATATGAGAATGTCGGCCGAGCTACCATGGCGTTTATCGCTCCTCATGGCGGCAACGAACGCCCGCCCGTCCAGTGCAAAACCGCAGTCGGGGTCCCACGCGTCGTCGATGGAGGCGCCACGTTCCCAATGTGCGCCTCCGTCATGCGAGACGTACCCGATGACTTCGTAGCCGTTGCTTATGTCCCGCGTTGGGAGTTCGGACATTGCGCAAGCGAGTAGATTAGCGGCATTGCGAGGATTTGCCGCCGCGATAACTTCCCAATGGTTTCGTTCCGTTCCGGGGCTACTGACGAGAACGTTCGGAACCACCGCCGTGAGCGCTAGACATAGGAACGTCGCGGTCAACCGCATTACTGCTGTGGCGCCGTAATGAAGACGCCACAGGGCGGCGCCGCGACAATTTCGAACGGACTTGCCTCACAATGCACAGCGTACGCATGCGCTCCATCTGCCGCGGGCGGCGACGTCGCTGCGAAGTGATACGCGTACGCAGCAACCTCGTAGCGAGGCAAACCGCTGGCTGGACTCCGAACTCCGTAGTCATCGAGAGCGATCTGGTAGTGCCCGGGAGGTAACGACGGAATCGTTAGCCTCTTATCCGACTCGCCGCCCCAGATTTGATTGACCAACGAGCAATTATTCTGGCGCGTGCAACTGAATAGATACGCGTCGACCCGTGAATCGCTACCGCGCAGATCGAGCATCAAGGCGTCGGTATGCGTTGGAACGTCGATCGGGACTAAAACAGGGTAAGGCGACGCAAACGTTCCGGACTGTGCGGTCAACCGTTGCACCGAGCCTACCTCCTGTAGGCCGGCGCTGGTGAGCACCGCTTGCACTTTGACGGTTGCAACCTGAGGCTGAAGGGGCAGTGAATCGCGGGTATGCTCGACGACGTCGTGGCGGTCTAAGACCAATACCTCCCACGGGCCGGCCATTGGGCTAGGAATCGTGATGTCGTAATGATTGGACGAGCTGAAGAAGGTTTCGAGGCCAGCGCGTAGAGCTCCCGACGGTCCTTGCACGTCAACGCCCAACGGAAGCTCGCGGTCCACGTTGATAGTGAGCGCATCGGTGTTCGGTGGCACATTCACCCACACCGTGCTCCAGCCAGGTCGCGGCACGAGCACCCGCTGCGTGGTCGTGTATCGGTTTGCCGCATCGAGTTGCGTCGTTGCGGCGATTGCCACCATGCCTCGGCCGACAACATGCCCGCGTCCGTCCGTCAACTGAACGAGAGCACTGTGAAAGCCGCTGTGGCGTGGGTGGATCGCGACGGTTACTGTCGCGGTGTCGCCATTCGTCTCGACTCCGGTCGTCCGAAACGTTCCGTCATCGAGCAGCATCGATGTACGCAGTCCCGCGGGCGCTCTGCCGTCGAAGCAGAAGCGCATCGAGCGCGTGCCACGATCGCCAGCATGCCAGCCGAGTGTTTCGTAGATGCCGCGCCCACCATCGGGCGCTCCGTTCGGCCAGAGTCCCGTGCGTACGGAGCCGCGGCAGACGCGGGCCATTCGTGTCACGTACGCACCTGGGTGTTGCGACTCCGCAACGAGAATCCGCCAAGAAGCCGCGACGTCAATCAAACCGTTCCCCTGATCGATCGCTGTGAGATTGTGCGCTTGTCGTGCTCCAAGCTCGAGCGCGGTCATCAACTCCATTCCGCCGACGTGAAAGCCGCGCTGACGCGCAGCGCTAAGGAGAAGTGCCGCAGCGCCGCCGGCTGTAGGCGTTGCCTGGGACGTTCCGCCGAAGTCCCAGATGTTCGACGGCAGCGTGTACAAACCGGGAACGCTCTGCAACATCTCGGCGTACGTGTATGACTGTACCGCTGCAATCCAACCGGACGGCGCGAGCAGACTCGGCTCGAGCGCGCCGTCTTGACCAGGGCCATCAGTGAGGCCACCGTGGTGTTTGTTGTCGCTCGTCGAAGGCTGGAATCCCTCGTAAAGCTTGTACGACGCCGCGCTCTGTGAAGCACCGACCGCAAGCACGTCGGGTCCGGTTCCGGGGTCTTCGATCTCGCCGAGTTCCGGCGCGTTTCCACCCGGCACGACGAGCGCTTTGTCGAAGGTCCGGACTAAACGTTCGCAGAGTGCGCTCATGAACCAGCCATCCTCGGACGACGTTTCGATGTAGGAGCTCCACTCGTAAACGATGATGTCGACGGTCGGATCTTCGAATGCGGCGATCAGGTCCTCGGCCTGGGAATGTACGGACGGGCCGTCACCGTATTCGTAGGAATCAACCTGTGCCGCCGGAGCGACGCCATGTATCGGATCGTGTGGACCGACGGCGTGTCCCGCGGCCGACGTTGCAACGCCGACGGCGTGCGTACCGATACCGAGTCCGATCAAGACCATGTTATGTTGACGATTCGGTTCCACGACGAAGCTCACCGACGGATGCAGCATGGGGTAGCGTGCCGACGTTTCAAAACCAAAGCGGCCCCAATCGCCTGACGTGTTGTAATCGCGCATTCCGCGATCGTTTCGAAAGTCGCGCGTGCGCGACGTATCGACCCAAACCACTCCGCTCGAGGGCTCCCAGAGAACGGCGAACTTCCCGTCGCCGAGCCGCCCGCCGAAGATGACGGGGTTGAGCCAATGCGTGTTCTTTGCCGCGTTGAAGAGATCGAAGATGCCAATCCGAAAACTACCAGGATGTGGCAAGCGATACGTTTTTCCGTCGTAGGTCACGGTGTTCGTGCCGCGAACGGCCGCGTGCATATCGAGCCACTGGCACCCCGCGAGATCTGCACCGGGCGCCGAGTGTTCGCCGGGGTCGATCACGACGTGCATACCGGAAATTTTCCGGATCGGCTTGCCGTCGAGGGTGAGTGCGCCGGACAGCTCGGGAACTTGCGGATCGAGAAGGCCGTCGACGATCGCGATGTTGACGCCGCGTCCGTCGTACGTCGGATGCTCCTTTTGCCACGCGTCCGCACCGAGATCGTGAAGGATGGGCGATGGGGCGCTCATGATTGAGCGCGTCGCGGCAACTTCGGCGAGCAAGTGCTGCTCATCGTTCGGAGGCTCTTGCCACCCGCCTGAAAGGTCTTGACCGGAGAAATAGCTTAGGTCGAGGTCCACTGCGGCGATATCACCCGCGGGAACGTGCAGCGCGTCGAGTGCGTCCGACGTTGGCACGATCGCACGAATGTAGTCGATGCGCTCGTCTGTTTTGATAACGTGCCCGCCGAGCGACGCGACGCGACCCTCGATCGCGCGTTCGTCGGCCCGGTCCTTTGCGAGAAAAACCATGCCGATTATCTTCACGCCGCTGGCCATTGCAACGGCGATGCGTTCGTGATCCTCGCGTGTCGGAGCCCAGGTTCCGTTCGTATTCCACATGGCCGGAGCGGGCGACTGAAACGTG
>JASHPC010000028.1 GCA_030038335.1 Vulcanimicrobiota bacterium | reverse complement strand
CGGCGACGAGCGAACGTCACTCACCGTCGACCCCGCAACGCACGTTCGCCCAGGCGAACGGCTCTCGATCGCGCTCGTCGCCTATAACGGCGGCAACGCACGTGCGGAGCGCGTCTTGGCGCGCTTGCATCTTTCCGACGCGCTTGCGTACGCGCGAGGTTCGGCGCGCGTCGACGAACTCGTCGTTCGCGACGGTGCGCAGGAGCCGTTCGTCTTCGATCTCGGCGCCATCGCGCCCGGCGAAGTACGTGCGTTGCGTTGCGAGGCGAGAGTCGTGACACCACTGCCGGACGATGCAATGCCGACGATCGGTGCCATGATCGCGTGGCAGTCGAGCGCCGGCGAAGCGGCGCGACGATTCGAGTGCGTCAAACGCGTGAGGTCGCAGCCGAATCTCACTTCGTCGCACAACCACGTCGAGAGAAGCGGCGGATCGGTCGCGCGCCCTGGGGAGACCGTCGAAGCCGCCCTCGTGCTCGCAAACGATGGCGGCGCTGCGGCGACGGAATGCGTGCTGCATCTCGAGGCCGACGAGACGTTCGAACATCTGCGCATCATCGACGACGCCGGCGACGAGGTGGCGCTTACGGACAACGCCGGCGAGATCGGAACGCTAGCGCCGTACGCCCACCGCCAACTTCGTATCTACGCTCGCGTTCGCGCGCAGTGCCCAGATCGAGCGCGCGCAGTGGTCGTTGCGCGACTCACGACGCTCGAACTCGCTGAGACGCCGCTTGGAGAGGCGTGGTGGCGGATAGATTCAAATCCGGCGTTCTCGCCGGAGCATTCTCGCTTGACCGTCACGACGCCGGCGCCGCTGCGCGCGAGTCAACCCGTCGAGATCGTTGCGCACGCTTTCAATGACGGGAGCGACGCGGCGCGCAACGTGCGCGTGCACGTCGTCGGGAACCGCGAGCGGTGGGAAGTCGCGCTCGGCGATATCGGACCGGGAGAAGCGGTGGAGGCAGAACTGCGAGCGCGTCTTGCGCCGATGGATCCACGTGAGACGACGATCGCGCTCGATTCGTTCCTCACGGCTGATGGCATCCTGCCCGTTCCACTCGATCGCGTGACGGTTGGGGCACTCGCCGAGTCCGACGTTGCTCTGTGCTCCTTCGAAAGCACTCCCTCCGACACGGCCGAGCTCGGAGCAACGATCGAGTGGACGTTGGCAATTCACAATCGCGGAGACGCGCTCGCGCGTCAAGTGGAGGTTCATGCGGCGCAGCCGTCGTCGCTCATCTACGTGCCGAACTCGACGACCGTCAACGACGTTCCGATTCGTGACGAGGGCGCGGTAGGGCCGCTCTCGAGTTCCGGCGGCATCGTGCTCGACGACTTCGGTCCAGGTGCGCAGGCGACGGTCCGCTGGCGCGACGTCGTTCACAATCGCACACCGGCCGGCGAGAGCATCGTTCGCGTCGCGCAGATCGTCTACGATGGCGGCCGCTTCGACGAGCTTGCGTCGCGCGAACTCATCGTTCGTGCCGAGCCGCTCTTCGCCAACGCGATCGTTGGCTTGCAGTTCGGTCTCGAAGGGCTGGTCGGACCTGTCCCATCTTCACCGGAGGCGGGCACGTTCGAAGACGAAGATGTCGTTGAGGAAGAGATCGTTGGAACGGGAACCATCGTCGGATTCGACGGTGAGCGGCTCGCGCGCACGCTGCGGTTCCTCGAAGAGGCGCGCTTTCCGGGGCTCGTAACGCATCTGTTTGCGATGCGCGCGCTCATGCCGGAGAGCATTGGTTCGGAAGCCGTTTCCGCTGTCGAACTCACGAGCTCGCTACGCGAGATGCTCGACCGGCTCTTCATAAAACTGCGTCTTCCGAGTTACTCGATCGCGCCGCGCGACTTAGAGGAGCGAGCGTGGCGACCTTCGATCGAGCGTCTTCTCACGGCTGCGTGCGACGCGTCTTCCTCACCGAGCGAGACGGGAACGAGCGCGATTGCACTGCGTGGAACGTTCGACCCGTCCGAGATGAAAGAGTTTACGCAACGCGTTCAGGAGGCTCCGTTGGGAACTTCCGCCGCGTGGGCGGCGCTCGTGCGGCTCCTGCCCGATTCAACGCCACAAGCGCGGCACTACCGAGGACTGCTCGCGGAGCGGCTCGAGGCGCTGCGCGAGCGTCCGGCGGATGATTTCGTTACGGCGCTGCAACACGACCAGGATCGAGTGCTGGACGCCGCTCTCGACGTGCTGCTCGCCTCGTTGCGCGCGACGGTTCCTTAAGAAGGTCCACGATCGTCGCTTTCGTCCTGCTCTTCGCTCTCGGTGCTGCGCTCGTCGCATACGCGCTCGTCGCGCCGCGCACTCAGACTGCGCTGCCGCCGGATTTGCCTCCGCTCTCGCCTTTGCATGCGACGACCGGGTGGAGCGCGGAGTCGGAGCACGCCTTCTCAGCGCTCTCGGAATCCGCGCGCTGCGACATGATATTCTCGATTGCGAGCGATCGCGACGAGACGGCGGCCCGGCTCCTAGAGTTTGCGCTGCGCGATGCGAGTGAGACCGTGGCGCTTGCCGCGGCGCACGCACTCGCAACGTCGGGAAGAGCGCAGATCGCTCAGCAGGTGCTCTCTGGCGAAGCGGGTTCTCGCGCCGGGCGCATCGCGGCGGCCGTCTCGCTCTTGGTTACGTCGCTCTAAGGCTCCGCTTACGGTTTCCTTCGGAAGTAGTTCACCAAGATCTCGCGCGCGATCGGCGCGGCGACGGTGGCGCCGTACCCCCCACTTCGGTCGACGTAGACCGCAAGCGCGAACTTTGGATGATCGGTTGGTGCCCAGCAGATGAACCACGTCGTATTGGGACCGTTTCCACCCGCGGTCTCGACGGTTCCGGTTTTTCCGGAGTACGGGAGGCCGACGATCGCGAGGCCGTATGCGGTGCCGCCCGCCGACGTCACGCGGGCCATGCCCTCGCGTACTGCGGCGAGCGCTTGCGGCGAAGCGGGGACGCGACGAATGACTCTGTCGGGAATGCGCGCGACGACCGAACCATCGGGAGCGCGAATCTCCGTCACGATATGCGGACGGTAGAGCGTTCCTCCGTTGATCACCGCGGACGCGACGTTCGTCATCTGCAACGGCGTCGCTTGCATGGCGCCTTGACCGATGCCGAGGCTGCAGACGTCGCTCGGCTCGAGCGGGACGCCGTAGTTGCGTTCCATCCATGCATTTGTCGGCCAGTTTCCGCTGCCTTCGCCCGGCAGATCGATACCGGTAACGTGGTTGAGTCCGAAGAGCAGCGCCCACTTTCGCAGTCGCGCGTTGCCGAGGTACCACGAGAGTCGATAGAAGTAACCGTCACTCGATGCCGCGAGAGCCGGAACGAACGTCGTGTCGCCGAGGCCGCCCGCGACGATGTCGCGCGCGACGTAACCGCCGCAATCCCACGCGCCGCTATCATACACGACTTGATTCACGCCGATGACGCGCTCGGTGAGGGCTGCGGAGCCCGTCACCATCTTGAACGTCGAGCCCGTCGGCGTCGCTGCATCGATCGCGCGGTCGAAGAGCGGCTCCATCGACGACGTGAGATAGGCTTCGACGCGCGAGGATTTATCGGAAGCGAAGTCATTCGGATTGAAGTTCGGAACGCTCGCGAGCGCGAGGATCTCTCCGGTGTACGGGTCTTCGGCAACGGCAGCGCCCGAGAGCGGTCGCCCGCGTCCCCACGCGCGCAAGCCGTCGCGAAGCGCTTTCTCGACGATCGTCTGTAAGCGCCAGTCAAGAGACGTGACGAGCGCGTCACCCGGAACGGCGGGTTTCTGTGGAAACTCGGCGCCGCGCACGACCTGCCCCGCCGCATCCACCTCGATGCGCTGCCCGCCGGGTTGCCCTCGCAGATACGCATCGTACTGCGCTTCCAATCCGTCCTTTCCGATGACGTCGTTCGGTGAGTAGCCGTACTCGCGCAAGCGTGCGTATTCCGACGCGCTGATCTCGCCGACGTATCCGAGCACGTGCGACGCGTCGTCGCCGTACGGATAGTCGCGAAGGGGCTGCACCTCGAGGTCGACGCCGGGAAGGTCCGTGAGGACTTCCGAGAGGCGCGCGACAACGGGCACCGGCAAGTCCACTGCGAGAACGATCGGTCCGTACGGCTCGTTCGCGTCGATCTGTGAGAACGACGTGTAGTCGATGCCGTGATGGTGATACAGACGACGTAGGAGCGCCGATTCGGGCTTTCCTATCGTCTGCGCGAGCAGTCGCATCTCGCGCTTTAAGTTCGTGACTTCCGACGGAATGAGTCCCACGACAAACGAGGGACGACTTCGAGCGATGACGACACCGCCGCGGCTATAGATGAGCCCGCGCGGCGCAGCGACGCGGATGAGCCTAATCTGATTTTCGAGCGCCGCCGTGCGATACTGCTCTCCCTCGACGATCTGCACTTGCACGAGTCGCGCGACGAGCGCGCACAGCGTAGCGAACATGAGAAGCGCGAAGACGATGACGCGCAGCGGCGGACGTTCGAACGAGACAACTCTATGAGCGGTGCGTATAGGTTTCATCGGCGCACGCGCTTCGGCCGTAGCGCGAGCCACCGGGCGACGAACGTGACGATCGCCGCCAGCACTGCGTTGAGAGCCGCCTGCTCGAGCGCCTGGTGAAAGTGGAGCGTTCCGAGTCCAGCCGGATAGCCTTCGATCTTCTTTATCGTCCAGAAGACGAGCTGACGAAGTAGCGTCGCGAGAGCGGTAACGATCATAAAGAACGGAACGGAATCCTCGAAGAACCGGCGTCGCGGAAGCGACGCAAAGAGAGCCGCGGCGATCGTTGCGAACGTCCAGGCTCCTCCGGCGTCGAATGCCAGCAAATCCTCGCCGACGCCGGCGATAAGGCCGTAGACAAATGCACGCCCGACGTCGGCGCGGATCGCATACCATACGACGGCGACGAGAACGACGCTTGGCTCGACGCCGCGAACGATCGCGTAGTGAAGGATCGTACCTTGCGCGACGAGGGCGACGAGAAGATATGCGACAGCGGCGCGCGACGACGCGCGCGCGCGTGGCGCCGGCGCGCTACTTCGTGAGAACGACAACGCGATCGAGAGTACCGAGTTGGACGGCCGGGCGAAGAACTGCGGACTGATAGAGCGCCGCGTCGTTCCGGTCCACTTCGACGACGGTGCCGATCGGAATTCCGGAGCCAAACGAACGGCCGTTGCCGGTAACGACGACGTCGCCAACCCTCAACGGTGCGTCTTGCGCAACGTACTGAAGCCGAACGCTCGTGAGATTGCCTTGTGCGATTCCCCACCAGCGCCCTCTGCGGACGACGGCGGGAATTTGGCTCGTGTAATCGGTGAGAAGCAGCACCGTGCTCGAAAACGGGCCGACCTGCGCGATACGCCCGACGACGCCGTCCGCGGCGACCACGCCTTCGTCTTGCTTGACGCCGGCGCGCGAGCCACGATCGATCGTGATCGTTCGCGTCTCGTTCTCGGGAGGATAGCCGATGACGCGCGCTTCGACGCCGTCGCCGTCCGCGACGCCGGAAGCCGCGAGCGCAGCGACCGCACCAGACTGCGCGAGGCGTTCCCGCAGGCGGTCGTTCTCGGACTTCAGCCGCTCGTTTTGAAGAACGAGCTCCGCATTCTGCGCGTGCAACTGCGGCAGTGACGTAACAGTCGTTGCCGCATTCCGGATGCTTCCCGTAACGATCGCGGGTAGCTCTTCGACGAAGGCCGTGACGGCAGAGCCGGCCCAGATGATCGGTCCCGTCTTGCCGTTACGAGCAGCCGCGATTTGAACGAGCAAGATCGCGGCGGCGGCGATAATGATGCCAATGAGCGTGAAGAGCTTTCGTTCGTCTTGATACACAGCAGTAACTCGGGCGATTCGCGGTTGTTACTTCGGGTCCGGCAGCGCAAATCCCGAGCGCGCGAGGTCGCGCACGAAGAGTCCGATCGGGAATCCAACGACCGTGAAGTAATCGCCGTCGATAGAGGCTACGAGCGCAGCGGCGCGTCCTTGGATCCCGTACGCGCCGGCCTTGTCCATCGGCTCGCCGCTTGCGACGTAGGCATCGATTTCGTCTTGCTCGAGGGCGTGAAACGTGACCATCGTCGTCGAGAGCCGGTCCAAAGGACGCTCGATGCCGGGCAGTGCGGCGGCGTACGCCGTGTGCACGAGGTGAGCCCTGCCCGACAGGATGCTGAGCATCCGTCGCGCTTCGGCTTCATCTCGCGGCTTGCCGAACGCCACGCCATCGACGTCGACGACGGTGTCCGCCGCCACGACGGCGCGATTTGGGAATCGCTCTCGAACGGCGTCGAGCTTTGCACGAGCGTGCCGCTGCGCCAGCGCCGCGGGAGCGAGGCTCGGATCATCGTGCTCGGCGTAGCCGCTGGGAACGACCTCGGTGACGACGCCCAGGCTCGCGAGCAACTCGGCGCGGCGCGGCGAGACGCTCGCTAAGACGATCGATCGCAGAGTCTTCTTACCAGTAATAAGTATCGCCGACTTTCACGTAACCACCGGGGTGGTGGCCGCGGAGCTCGCGATGCGTGAAATGGATGACGTCACCTGAGGGATCGGCATCGTATTCGCCCTTCACCTCGACGCGCTCGCCGACGCGCAGTGGCACGGGTCCGGTAAAGTCGACGTTGGTCTCCACGCGAACGACGGCGCTGCATGTGCTCCCGATGCGCATGAAGAATCCTTCGTGCTCGCCGCTGCGGCCGGCTGCCGTTCCCAAAAGTTTCGTCACGCTTCCATCGACGATTACTTCGGTGCCGCTTGCGCCACTGGCGCGCGCGTGGCAGAACGCCGCGTCGTTCGGTCCCGGAACGCAGGCTGAGAGACAGAGCGCGACCAGCGCGACGGCGCTAAACGATCTGCGCCGCCGCATACCCGTAGAGGGCGCGCGTTTCGATGTACGCCCATACCGCATCCGGCACGAGATATCGAATGCTGCGCTGCTGTACGAGCAGCGATCGCAACAACGTTCCGGACTCTGGAAGCTCGGGGATGTTCAGCGTGCGCACTCGACCGCGCAGATGCGAAGGAATCGCAGCGATCGCGCGCTGCACCGCTTCTGGTTTGACGCCTTCGCGTGGAGCGATCGCGAAATGCTCGAGGGACTCCAGCACTTCGTCGAAGCGAATCCACTGCGAGTTCACGAGCGAGTCGGCGCCGATGATGAACGTGAAGTCGTGACTGGGATAGCGCGCGTGAAGCTTCGGGAGCAGGTCCGCCGTATATCCGCTTGCGTCGGCGCGCACGTCCGTGTCGTCAAAGGAGAAGCGCGGATTCGATGCAATCGCGGCTCGCACCATCGTGCAGCGCTCTTCGACGGACGCAAGGGGAGGCGTGCGATAGTGATGGCCGCTCGTTGGCACGAAGAGCACGCGTTCGAGGCCTTCGATGATGCGCGCGGACTCCGCAATGAAGAGATGCGCGTTGTGAACGGGATCGAACGTCCCGCCGAAGATGCCGATCCTCACGAGTACGTAAACTCATACGCGCCGATGCGGACGGTGTCCCCTTCGGCAGCGCCCATCTCGCGCAGCCGGCGCTCGACGCCGATATGCTCGAGCACTCTCTCGAAACGCGCGAGTCCTTCGTCAGAGTCGAAGTTCGTCATCGCTGCAAGCCGCTCGACGCGCTCGCCGCGGACGACGAAGGCGCCGTGCGGTTCGCGTTCGACGGTAAAGCCGTCCTGGGGAACGAGGTCGATGCGCGCTACCGGTTGCGCGGCCGGCGGCACCGGCGCTTGCGCGATGGCGCGAGCGATCGCATAGACGAGATCGGTGACGCCTTCGTTCGTCACCGCGCTAATGCCGTGAACGTGTGGAAAACGTTCGCGCAACTCCCAGAGCCGTTCGCGCGCGTCCGGCAGGTCGAGCTTGGAAACGCAGAGGAGCACAGGCTTTTCGAGCAGCATCTCGTTCCACGCGCTCAATTCGTGTTCGATCGTTGCCTTATCGGCGAGCATCTCGTCGAGTGGCTTCGCACCGTCCAGGAGGTGGAGGAGAACGCGCGTGCGTTCGACGTGTCGGAGGAAGCGATCGCCCAAGCCGGCGCCTTCGTGCGCTCCTTCGATGAGTCCGGGAACGTCGACGATAACGAACGAGTCTTCCTCGGAGACACGTACGACACCGAGTTGTGGTTCGATCGTCGTGAAGGGATAGTCTGCAATCTTCGGGCGTGCCGCAGAGACCACGGAGAGCAGCGTCGACTTGCCTGCGTTCGGAACGCCGACGATTCCGCAGTCGGCAAGAAGCTTCAGCTCGAGCCGAACGGTGCAGCGCTCTCCGGGCTCACCCTTCTCAGCAAATCGCGGCGCTTGGCGGATGCTCGTCGCAAAGTGCTGGTTTCCCAAGCCGCCGCGTCCGCCGCGGGCGACGAGAACGCGATCGCCCTCGACCGCCAGATCGGCGACGAGCGCTTCGGGCTTGCCTTCCGTCATCCGGTAGACGAGCGTGCCGAGAGGCACGAAAATCTCGAGATCTTCTCCGCTACGGCCGGACTTGTTCGACGATCCTCCGTTCTTGCCGGAGGGCGCGTCGAAGCTCCGGCGATAGCGGAACTCGACGAGCGTGGAGATGTCGGGTGTCGCGCGTAAATAGACGTTGCCGCCATGGCCGCCGTCGCCACCCGCCGGCCCTCCTTTAGGGACGTATTTCTCGCGACGCCAAGCGACGATTCCGTCGCCGCCGTTCCCCGCAGCAACGCCGATCGTCGCTTCGTCGATGAACTGCATCGCGGCCTTACGCCGCCAAGGGATTACGCGGCGCGGACGTTGACGTGCTTGCGATTGCGCCGAGTCGTGAACTCGACGTGGCCCTCGCGCAGCGCGAAAAGCGTGTGGTCCTTGCCCATTCCGACGTTCTCACCCGGATGAAACTTCGTGCCGCGCTGGCGGACGATGATGTTGCC
>JASHPC010000027.1 GCA_030038335.1 Vulcanimicrobiota bacterium | reverse complement strand
GAAGACACGCGCTCCCGATAGGATTCGGGAACGATCGGATACGAGCCCGTTAAGCACCCGAGACACATCTCTTCTCCTCGCCGCTGCGTCGCGCCGACGAGTGCCTCCAGACTCAAATAGCCAAGTGAGTCGGCGCCCGTATGCGCGCGGATTTCTTCGACGCTGTTGTTCGCCGCAATGAGCTCTTCGTGCGTCGCCATGTCGACGCCGAGATAACACGGGTGCAGTATCGGCGGCGAGCTGATCCGCAGATGCACCTCACGTGCGCCAGCCTCGCGCAGTAGGGTTACGATGTGCGGCGTCGTCGTTCCCCGCACGATCGAGTCGTCGACGACGACAACGCGCTGGCCGTAAAGATTCTCTACGAGCGGATTGAACTTGAGCTGCACGCCGCGCTCGCGCATCTGCTGGTCGGGGCTGATGAAGGTGCGCCCGATGTACCGGTTCTTGATCAGTCCCTCGACGTATGGAAGTCCCGCTTCTGCCGCGTAC
This sequence comes from Vulcanimicrobiota bacterium, assembly GCA_030038335.1. Taxonomy (GTDB): domain Bacteria; phylum Vulcanimicrobiota; class Vulcanimicrobiia; order Vulcanimicrobiales; family Vulcanimicrobiaceae; genus Tyrphobacter. Next base: position 13,801 of record JASHPC010000027.1, on the reverse strand, counting down.
CCGATGCCGGCAGGGATTGCAGAATCCGGCACCGCCATGACGACGTCCGCTTCAACCGCGTGCTCCCGCGCAAGCGCACGTCCCATCTCGTAGCGCGCCATGTAGACGGAGCGCCCGTTGAATCGCGAATCCGGCCGCGCGAAATAAATATACTCGAACATGCAGAACGCCGGACGTTCCTGTGCCGTTGCCATCTGTCGGGACTCTATGCCGTCTGCGCCGATGCGCACGATCTCGCCGGGCTCGATGTCGCGAACGAACCGAGCGCCGACCGTTCCGAGCGCGCAGGATTCCGAAACGACGATGGATCCGCCGCCTTCAAGGCTTCCGAGGCAGAGGGGCCTCACGCCCCACGGATCGCGAAACGCGTACAGCTCGTTCGGCGTGCAGAGCACGACCGAATAGGCACCGCGTGCGCGCTCGATGAGTCGCGCGACGCGATCCAGGAGCCTGCCTTCGTCGGAGACGAGCAGTTTCGCGAGAACCTCCGAGTCCGACGTCGCCTCGAGTACAACAGAGCTCGAGAGCGACGCGCGCAACTCGTCGGTGTTCGTCAGGTTTCCGTTGTGCGCGAAAGCAAAACCGCCGATATCCGAGCGCTCGAGCAGCGGCTGCGCGTTGACGACCGCCGACGAGCCGCTCGTCGAATATCGCGTGTGCCCGACGGCCACGTGCCCGCGCAAATCCGCAAGCACGGTTTCGTCGAAGATCGCGCCGAGCAAGCCCATCGCTTTGTGCGACCGAAGCTCCGTACCGTCCGAGGCGGCGATGCCCGCAGACTCCTGGCCGCGGTGCTGCAGCGCGTAGAGCGCGAAAAAAGCGAGCCGCGCGGCATCACGTCCCGGAGCGAAGATGCCGACGACGCCGCACATCGCTAACTCCTGCGGCGGCCTCCGAGAATTTGCAGCAGCGCGAGAAAGATGTTCAGCGCGTCCAGGTAGATGCTCACCGCGAGCATCACTGGCGTCGCGCCTCCGCCGCCCGCGCGAATGCGCGCGAAATCGATGAGCACGTACGCGGTGAAGATCGCGAGCACGAGATACGCATACAGTTGCGGATGAATGAAGCGCACGAACATCGAGACGACGCCGAGCACGATGACACCCATGAGCGCCATCGTCAAATACCCTTGAAAGCGGCGCAAATCGAGGCCCGTCGCGTAGACGATCGCACCGAGTGCGAACATGCCAAGACCCGTCGTCACCGCAGCGTCGGCGACGACACCGGAGCCGACGCTCTGCGCATACTGCGAAACCACAGGTGCGATGCCGAGTCCCTCGCAAAACGTGAAGGCGTAGAAGAGGACGAGCGAGAGCGCTTCGTTTCTCCGCGCAGCCATGCAGCCGAAGAGCAGTCCGAAGCCGACGAGCATCGCGATAAGCCCGACGCCCGAGGAAACGCCAGAGAACATCCACGACGCAAACGCCGTGATGCAGAATCCCAGCGCGGAGATTCCGAGCACTTGCGCGAGTAAGGAATGCGTCGCGGCGGCCGGCGCGCCGAGCTGCTGTTGTGACGGCTGATATTGGTACTGCATTGCGTCCTGGCGTTTCGTGGAGCGTGGCGCGAACGCCTGTTCGTGGGAGATTGCTTGCTTTGGCGCGAAAGGGCCACATACGTCTTCTGCGGGGTATGAGATGCGAGCAGTCGTCGCGAGTGCCGTCATTTCCGCGGTACTTCTGCTTTCAACGATACAAGCGAACGCGAAGGATGACGCGGCTCTCGACGCGCCGCCGCCGAATCTTGCGCCGACGACCGTTCACCTTTCGGCGATCCTCGCAGCGCACGACGCGGCCGTTGGACAACCGGTTGGACCGGATACTGTCATCGAAGACTGGCGTTATACGGATAGCGGCATGAGCGGGACCGTCCATCTCGAGCGATCGGGAACCGACTACCACTCGATCGTCACGAGAGGCCCCTTCACGGAAGAGTACGGCCAACTCAGCGGCAAGCGCTGGCATCGCGACTACAACGGTTTCGTCTCTCCGACGACAGACACGGACTCCGTAACGTTCTTCGCCGAGCGCGTGAACGACGACGCAGCCGACCCGAAGAACGACGCAAGCGTCGCCGGCATCACGCAGGGAAGCGATCCAGCGTACGTCGTCAAGGTCACAGTCTCATCGGCCAAGCATCCTGAGTGGATCTTTTACGATGTGAAGAGCAGCCTCATTCGCCGCGTCGAGTGGATCGTCGGAGACCATCGTATCGTCAGTCTCTACGATGATTTCCGCACGACGGGAGGCGTTACCGACGCGTGGCACGTCCACGATGACTGGGATCCGCCTCAGCTCGACGACGACTACGTGCGCACATCGATGCGAACGGGCATTGCAATCGACGCCGCGCAGTTCGCGCAACCGCCGAGCGCGCCTCACGCGCCGTACTCCGAGGTAACGATGCAAATTCCGGCCCAGATGTACGACGACGGCACGATTATCATCCGAATGGTCGTGAATGGTCGCGGGCTCGACATGCTGCTCGACACGTCGGTCGCCCAGAACATCATCGACGAAGACGTCGCGCATCAAATGCACCTGCCCACCTACGGACAGGTGGACAGCCTCCCGGGCCTCGGCGAGCAGGCGTTCGAGACGCTCCTGCCGCAGGCGACGGTAGGTCCACTCGTTTTCAATAATCTCGCGATCGAGGCGATGCCGTTTAACTTCCAGTGGTCGAGCAACATCAAGGTCGTCGGCGTGCTCGGCTACGACTTTCTTGCCAACAACGTCGTGAAGATCGACTACTACAATGGGCGCATCGACGTTATGCCCTCGTTTCAGTTCAACGCCGGAGATCCGATCCAAGGAGGCGATTCGTATCCGCTCGATTTTGACGACGGCATTCCGTTCTTCACGATGGGAGTCGGCGACGTCACGAGCGACGACGTGCTGCTTGCGAACGAAATCGTGCGCTCTGAGTTCTTCGACTCCTTCGTCTCCGCGCATCCCGACGTGTTCGTCGGCTCGAAGGACGACGTCGACCAGCAAGACCTTCCGTTTGCGAACAACGGCTCGTTCGGGCAACGGGTCGAGCAGTGGCGCGCGAAGCCTCAAGACGTTCACTTCGGGCTCGTCGACTTTCAACAGCCGAACGTCTTGGCTTCGAACTATCCGCTCTATCTCACCGAGGATCGGCCCGTCGATGCAGCGCTCGGGTTCGACTTTCTCAAGTTCTTCGACGTCTATCTCGACTATCCGCACGATCGCTTCATCGTGAAGCCGAACGCGCTCTTCTTCAAGATGATTCATGGGTCGCACTAGCGCCGTACTCGTCGCGCTTCTTCTCCTCTGCTTAGCGCCGGCGCACATGTCACTTGCGCAATCGCGCACCGCGGATCTCAACTCCGTTCTCGCCGCCTACAAGCGCGCACAGGGAACGTGGACGACGGGACGCCCCGAGACGAGCCTCACGCATTGGACGATCGCGTACGGCGATCTCCAAGGCACGGAGACCGACATCGTCGACGGCACGAACTCGCGCACCGATAGCACGCTCGGAGACTCGAGCGAGTCGTATGGCACCTTTGACGGGCGCGATTGGGACATGAACTCGAACGGCGAAGTCTTCACGGAGAGCGGCGTTCATACACGCTTGGCCGTCGACGATCGCGCGTTGCACGCCGCTATGGGTGCGGTGCACGGCGAGCAATACGTCCGGCTTACGGGACGCGTCAGCAAACCGTTTGACGCGTACGTCGTCGAAGTCGACCCTCCGAAGGGCGTCTTCGAGCAGCTTTACATCGACGCGACGACGTGGCTGCTCGACGAGCGCTTCATACGGTATCCCGGTCATACGACGACGTACACGTACGACGACTATCGCACGACGCTCGGTTTGACGTTTCCGTGGCACATCCACGCATCGATCGACGACGGGAGGCAAGAGCAGGATATGCGCCTGCAAGACGTGCAGCTCGGCTCGCCAGTCGACCCCTCGACGATCGCGATTCCGCAGAGCAAGAGCATCGTCGGGTTCTCGACGCCGCGAACGACGATTCCGGCAACGATCGTTGACGATCGCGTCATCGTGCCGGTGCAGATGGACGGTCACACGGTAAATCTTCAGCTCGACAGCGGGGCCTCCGGAATCGTGATCGACCGCGGCATCATCGAAGCGCTCCACTACGCCGAACGCGGCCACTTCAACGAAGTCACTGCGGGCGCGTACGTCGAGAGCGACGCGGTCGTTCCCTTGATGTCGATTGGCACGCTCTCGATGCACGGCGTCCATGTCGAGAGCCTTCCATTTGCGAGCTACGCGGGAGACAAACCCGTTGCGGGTCTTCTCGGATTTGACTTCATCGACTCCGTCGTGCTGCACATCGACTATGCCGACGGCACGGTCGAGGCGATCGACCCGCAAACCTTTGTGCCTCCGCCAAACGCCGTTCCCATTCCGATCTCACTCGACGATCAAGAGCCATCGATCGTCGCGCGCATCGGCCCCGCCGAACACGTTCGCTTGATCGTCGACACCGGCGCGGATCGTAGCCTGCTCTTCTCCGGTTTCTCGAGCAATCACCCGGGTGCGCTCGTCGATCAAGGACTCGGCACCGAAATGGAAGCCGCGTGGCCATTCCTCGGGGACATCTCCGGCGTAGGCGGAGAGGTGTCGTATCGTCCAGTCGACCTCGGCCCGGTCACCGTCGCATCCTGGACGTTTCCACGATGGTTGTTCTTTCTTACTCAGGATCCATCGAAGCTGGAGATCGAGGATTACGACGGCCTCCTAGGTCAGGATTTCTTGCGATATTACGATCTCTATCTCGACTACCCGCACGGCCGCATTCTTCTCGTCCCCAACGCGCGCTACAACGACCGCTTCGGCATGTAGCATCGCGGTTTGTCATCCCTCGCGTAGCGAAGCGAAGTCGAGGGACCAACACCCTGTTTCACCCTACAGCGATATCGGTGCGATACGTCAGATCGCGCGAGCCCAGTTGTGACGCGAGCGTTCGAACGCCGGAGTAGGCGTTCTCTCGCGCCGCGAGAATGTCGCTGCCAGTCGCCGTTACCGTCATCACTCGTCCACCTGTAGCATCGATCCCCGCGTCGCCGATGACTGAGTTGCCCCAGAAAATGCGGCATTCGCTGCCGATTTCGACGTGCTTCGGCAACCCCCTCAGAGACGTCGACGAACCGGGATACCCAGCGGTCGCGAGCACGACGCCGACGCACGCGTCGCTCGAGAACGCAATGCTTTCGCGCAGACTTCCCGTTGCCGCCGAGTGCAACAACGCAGCCACGTCGCCTTCGACGCGCGGCAGCAACACCTGCGCCTCCGGATCGCCAAGACGCGCGTTGAACTCGATGACGTAAGGTCCGTCACTCGTCCACATCAAGCCGCAGTAGAGGACACCGACGTAGCGTTCTCCTTCCGCCAGAAGTCCACGACGCACGGGTTCTACGATGCGCTCCCACACGATGGCTTCCAAGTCTTCAGGGAAACCTTGCGGCGGCGAGTACGCGCCCATGCCGCCGGTGTTCGGACCGGTATCGCCGTCGCCCGCACGCTTGTAATCGCACGCGCTTCCAAACGGTAGAAAGCGTTCGCCGTCGCAGATCGCAAAGACGCTGACCTCACGGCCCTCGAGACGCTCCTCGATGAGAACGTCGCTTCCGCCCCCGGGAATGTGCCCCGCGCCATACCAACGCGCAAGCGTTGCTTTCGCCTCGTCGCGATCGTCGACAACGACGACGCCTTTGCCCGCCGCGAGCCCATCGGCCTTAATCGCAACGCGCTCGCCGTGATGCTCGAGCGCGCGAAACGCGCCATCCAGTGAGTGGACGACGCTCGCGCGCGCAGTCGGCACGCCATGCCTTTCCATGAAGCGCTTCGCGAAGATCTTGCTCGATTCTAAGCGCCCGCACGAGCGATCCGGCCCAAACGTCGCGACCCCCGCCTCACGCAACCGATCGCCGACGCCCGCCGCGATCGCCGTCTCTGGACCGATCACCGCAAGATCGATGCGTTCGTCGATGCACCGTTGCGCGAGCGCGCGACCGTCTGTCGCGGACACGTCCCAATTCACGCCTCGCATAGCCGTCCCCGCGTTTCCCGGTGCGGCAAACACCGCCTCGCACGACGGCGACGCGGCAAGTCTCCACGAAAGCGCGTCCTCGCGCGCGCCGTTTCCGATGACGAGCACGCGCACGTTAGCCGTTCATTCCCATTCGACGGTTGCCGGTGGTTTCGACGTGATGTCGTACGCAACGCGGTTGACGCCGGGAACTTCGTTGACGATGCGCGCGGAGATTCGTTCCAACAGATCCGCGGGCAGCCGCGCCCAATCGGCAGTCATGCCATCCTCACTCGTAATGGCGCGTACGGCAACGAGATTCGCGTACGTGCGCCCGTCGCCCATGACGCCGACGCTGCGCACCGGAGTCAGCACGGCAAAGTACTGCCACGGATGCGGATCGAGCGGCGCCGCATCGATCTCATGGCGCACGATCGCATCGGCTTCGCGCACGACGCGCAGACGTTCGGGCGTTACTTCACCGATGATGCGCACCGCGAGCCCAGGGCCGGGAAACGGTTGTCTGCCAACGATCGACTCCGGCAGGCCGAGCACGCGTCCAACGCGACGCACTTCGTCCTTGAAGAGCGAGCGCAGCGGCTCGAGCAACTCAAGGCGCATCTCTTCCGGCAAGCCGCCGACGTTGTGATGCGACTTGATCTTGTGGCCGGCTTTGCTCTGCGGCGTTTTCGACTCGATGACGTCGGGATAGAGCGTCCCTTGCACGAGCAGCTCGACGCCCGGCACGTCGGCTGCAGCCTCTTCGAAGACGCGGATGAACTCGTGACCGATGATGACGCGCTTTCGTTCCGGATCCTCGGCTCCGGCGAGTGCGTGCAAGAATCGCTCGCGCGCGTCGACGACGCGAACGTCGAGATGCAAGACGTCGTGAAACGCACCCACGACCTCTTCTACTTCATTTTTTCGCAGCAAGCCGTGATTGACGAAAACGCACGTGAGCTGTTCGCCGACGGCTTTCGCGACCAGCGTCGCCGCAACAGCCGAGTCGACGCCACCGGAGAGCGCGCAGATCGCGCGACGGCCGCCAACGCGCTCGCGAATATCCTCGATCGCCGTCTCCACGAACGACTCCATCCCCCAGTCCGGCGGCAGCGCTGCGATGCGACGCAGAAAGTTCTCTAACATCGCGCGGCCGTACTCGGTGTGCGCGACTTCGGGATGAAACTGCACGCCGTAGATGCGCCGCTGCGCGTCGCCCATCGCCGCAACCTTGCACCGTTCGGTCGACGCAAGTGCCGCAAAGCCCGGCGGCAAGCGTACGACGGAATCGCCGTGCGACATCCAAACGCGCGAGCGTTCGGGAACGCTCGCAAAGAACGGCGAGCGCGACTCCGTAACGGTTAGCATCGCGGGGCCGTATTCCGGACGGTCGAGCTTTACGAGCTCACCACCGAACTCGCGCGCGAGCAACTGCATGCCGTAGCAAATGCCGAGGATCGGGACACCGCTTTGCAGCACCGCTGGATCGACGTCGGGCGATCCCGGCACCGTCACCGACTCCGGCCCGCCCGTCAAAATGACGGCAGAGGGCTGCTGAGAAAGCGAATCCCACCGCGTTTCATACGGCAGGATTTCGCAGAACGTTCCGAGCTCACGAACTCGGCGCGCGATCAACTGGCTGTATTGCGCGCCGAAATCGAGAACGACTACGATGCCGCGCTCCTTGCTGCGGCGATCGCTTCGTCGTAGTTCGGCTGCTCCGTCACTTCGCGCACGAGCTGCGCGTACCGTACCGTACCGTCTTTGCCGACGACGAGCACCGCGCGCGCGAGCAGTCCCAGCTCCTTGATCTCCAAACCCGTCGCGCGTCCGAAACTATGATCGCGATAGTCGGAGAGCATCTGCAAACGTACGTCGCCCTGCTCTTTCGCCCATCGAGCCATTGCAAACGGCAGATCGCGGCTCACGACGTACGCGCTTACCCCCTCGGGAAGCTCACCGATGCGCGTGTTGAACGTCTTCGACTCGAGCGAGCAGACGGCCGTGTCGAGTGACGGCACGACGATCAAAAGCGCCGCACGTTTGCCGCCGTCGGTGATCGTTTGCGGCGTAGCGGGCTGCAGATCTCCCGACGTCAGCGTAAACGCGGGTAGTTTCTCTCCGACGCGCAGCTCGCGTCCGACGAGCGTCTTCGGTTCTCCCTTGAACGTTACCGCGCCGGCGCGCTCTTCTAATGCTTGCGTAGCCAATCGAACCTCCTATGTCAAAACAACGCCGAGAGATTCCGCATCGCGAGCCATGACTACTTCCATTGCGATCCGTTCTCCGACAGAGACGTCGCGGCCCCACCGATAGGAGGAATACGGTGTAAAACGCGTTCCCGGCGATCCAGGCACGCGAAGAGAAACGTCGTAGCAAACGAGTGCCTTCGGGGGGCCCGCGACGATCGCGCACTGCAGCGCGAAAGGACCGATGACGCCGGGAGGCATTGCCTCGCTTGCTGCGGCGACGAACGCCTCTCCCATCGCAAATGCCGCCTCGAGCATCGACTCGGTCATCGTGGCCGCGATGTGCCCGGCCTCTTCCAGGCTCATCGGAATGCGGCGAACCGCTTCGTACGCGCTCGGCGGCACGTTTCTAAAGCCCTCGAGATTCGTCTGCCGCCGCGTGTCGGTTCCCAGCAGCTCGAGCTCGCGCAGCATCGGCGAGTAGAAAAAATTCAGGTTTATCGAGGGGCCGAGCAGATACTCTTCCATGACGGCACTCGCAAGGCTCTCCTCACTGAGACTTCCCTCTTCAATGAGCCGTGCGGCCGTCGCGCGGTACTCTTGCGGCGACGAGCAGAGAAAGAACGCACGCTCGAAGGTAATGCGCGCATGTGACGCCTTCACCATGACGAGACGGTCGATCTCCTCGGGGGAAGAAAACTGGCGCGGGTGCGCGATCTTCGCGCGCCGCAATAGCGCGTACTGATTTTCGCCTTCGTCGCGTTCCTCGGCACGCAGCAACCGCCGGTTTCCGAAGAACGGAACGCGCATGAGGCGCTCGATCTCGTCGTACGTATATCTGCGCCGTAGATAGACTTCGAACGACCGGTTCGGCACGAAGATCGCGTTGCGCGCCAAGAGCATCTCCTGAACGCGCGGCTCCACGATCTCGGTAAAGTCGTCGAGCTCGATGACCTCGTCGACGCAGCCACGCGCCGGGCTCTCCGCGACGCGGCGAAAGTACTGCGCGTACGTCTTCTCACGGCCGCGCGCCGTGATGATGAGATTTTGCAGCCCTTGCGCGCGCGCTCCTGCCGCTACGTCGAGTGCCGAGTGACTCCCGATGCAGCAGAGCGCGATATCGTTCACGAGCTTTGCGCCGGGTCCAGCAGTTTTTGCGCCTCGGGAGAGTTTTCATACTCGACCGTGAGAATGCCGCGCAGGTGCTGCGCCTCGCTCTCAGCCTCCGGCGCCGTCATGCGATCGAGCATGACGATCGATTCGTAGAGAAGCTTCGTCATATCGCGATCGCGCGGATAGATCTTGTGCATGTCGTCGACCGCTTGCCCGACAGCGACGGCAGCATCACTTTCGCGATTGCCGTAGTTGTAGTTGAGCATGAAGTTGACGCGTTTCATCTCGTTCTCGATTCCGAGCACCGACATCTTGAGCGGCCCAAAGTATTCGTCGGCCGGCGCGAGCGTCGTCATGTACGCACCCTCCGTGAGCGCGGTTTCGTGCGCGATGACTTCGAGCTTTCCGACGCGACGCAGCCGGTCGACGATCGTTTGTGCGTTCTCGCGATCGGCCGGCGTGAATCCGGGAACGTTTGCGATCGCACGCTGTGCTTCGTCGATGAAGTCTCCCGCGTACAGATACGAGAGGTGCGCGATGGGGAACGAAGGCTGCGCTGCACGCTCAAACGCTTTCGAGCGCCAAGCAGCGTCTCTCGTCAAATGCCACGCGTCCCAATCTGCTTCGAGCGGCAACACGTCGGCTTGCACGTCGTGTGGGAACTGCCTTGCGAGTGCGTCGGCGTCGCCATCGGCAAGCGTGGCGAGCGTTTCCGGGTTGCCGTCCTCGGCGTTCACGCGGACGAGGAGGGCCTGCGCGTCCTGCAACAGCTCCGGGTCGCTCGAGTTCTTCTGCACCCACAAGCACGCTTCACGCACGTACCACGTCGCGGCGTCATGATTCGTGAGCGGATCGTAATGCATTGCGGTGCCGACTTGTACCGCAAGCGCCGCGACCTGGCCGTACGCCGGATCGTCAGGGCTCTGTAGCGAGTACGCCCGTCCCGCATCGAAGATCGTGCTGAGATAATAGAGCTGGTCGAAATAATCCCAGCCGTTCGCTTGCGCCTTCGCGTACGCAGCTTTCATCTGCGCGTACAGCACGGCCGGATCCGCCTCGAGCGTCGCACCCGCCACGAGCGGCGCGAGTGAAAGAACTGCGGCGAAGGCGGCGCTACAGAACGCTCGCATCATCCAGCACCATCCCGAGCCTGTCAGTCGCAATCGCATTTTTTAGTTCGCGGGCGATACGCCTTCCGGTCGACATTGGCTCCGAGTAGTAGAGGTACGAATACGGCGAGCCGTCGATGAACAGGTTCGTCCCAGCGACGATGCGCGCGGATATCTCCATCACGTAAAACTCCATCTCCGGCGTGATGATCGTCTCGATGCAAAATGCGCCGAAGAGTCCCTTCGGCCCACAGATCTCGCGGCTCGTCGCGACGACGCGTTCGCCCATGCGATACGCCTCGGCGAGCATCGACTCGCGCAGGCTCACGGGCTGATTCCCAACGACGACGTACGAAGGGTCGACGTTCATGCCTTCCTGCGCCGCTGCGGGAATGCGCCCGAGCGAATCAACGTTCGTTTCGTAACGCCGGTCCATCGAAAGAATCTCGAGCCGTTGCTCGAGCGGCGAGTAAAAGTAGTGCACGTAGAGTGGCACACCGATGATGTACTCTTGAATGACGTACGCCTCTTTGAGGCGCGTCGCGCGCCGTTCGAAATCGCCAGCGTCGCGAATGAACATGTACCCTTTGCCGCCGGCAGCGCCGTAGAGCTTGACGATGACCGGCCGGTCGATCTCGGCGCCGCTGCGAAACTGACGCGGTAAGTGCAGGCCCGCACGCGAGAGCCATTCGCGCTGCAACTCGCGGCTCGCCTCCCAATCGAGCACCGCCTTGTTTCCGAAGTAAGGAATCGTCATGCGCTTGTGCTCGTCGAGCGATAGATATGCAACGAACGAGCCGTGTGGAACGATGATCACATTGCGCTTCTGCAACGTGCCGACGATCGACGGAAAGTCCGCATAACGCTCGAGCGCGATGACGTCGTCGACGAATGCGAAGGATCGATAGAGCGATTCGGTGTCGCGATTTGCAACCGCGAGTGTCTGGAAACCCTCGTCGTGCGCACCTTTGAGAATTTGCAACGCCGAGTGCGACCCGAGCGTTGCGATGGCGTACGGCAGCCTCATTCGGGCAACTCGGCTTCTTCACAAGCGGCATTGCAAAGCAATGCATCGCGTGCGCGCTCCAAGACCTCGCGCGATACGCGCCGGCCTTCCTCATCGAAAAGCCTCCACACAACAAACGTGTCATCCTGAGCGTAGCGAAGCGAAGTCGAGGGACTGCCATTGTCATCCCGAGCGTAGCGAAGCGAAGTCGAGGGACCAACCTCCCGAACGAACATCTCGCCTTCGCCCGGTACGCCATCCCGCGTGCGCGCATCGTGTAGATTGATATTGAATCGCGAGACGTCGCTGCGAACGCTCTCGAGCAGCGCAGCATCGCTACCAGAAGAGTCGATGCCGTAAACGCTTCCTCGTTCGACGCGCGAAATATCGATTCCGAGACGACGCAACGCAGCGAGCGCCGTAAACGCCGTAGCATCGGGAACCGTCAGGCGAACTTCAACCCAATGCCGGCTCACGCTCGCGCTACCGCCTTCACAAAACTCTCAAAGAGCACGGAGCCTTGCGGATAGACGCGTTCTGCGTGCGGCATGACGGCGAGAACGTTGCCCTCTCGATTCAGGAGACCTGCGCAGTGCAACGCCGAACCGTTCGGCGTTGCCTCGTCATCGACCGTGCCGTTTTCACGAGCGTAGACGAAGGCCACGTGTTGCCCCTGCTCGATCGACGCAAGGGTCTCAGGACGCGCGGCGAGCCTCCCTTCCGCGTGCGCAGCCCATGCGGGGAACATCGCACCCGCTTCGAGCGAGGCGGTGATCGGACTGCGTTCGGGATCCACGGCGAGCTTGAGACGCACTCTCTTGCAGACGAATGCGGCAGTTGGCGCATTTTTCGTGAACGCTGCCGTCACGCGGCGCCCGGCTTCCGTGCCGGGCACGAGCCCAGCCTCCAGAAGAATCTGGGCACCGTTGCAAACTCCGAAGACGAGCTTGCCGCGCACCGCACCGTCGATCACGGATTCCATCATCGCGTCGTGCGCTGCGATCGCTCCGGCGCGAATTCGGTCCTCGTATGCAAATCCACCAGCAAGCACGTACGCAGCGCACTGCGGTAACGCCGCGGATCGGCTCCAGTGGACGAGTTCCGCGTCGCCACCGTAGAGTTGCAGTAAGCGGACGGTCTCGTCTTCCGAGTTCGTTCCGGGAAAAACGAGCACCGCGATGCGTTTCACGGGTAGATTTCCCGCAACCGCGCTCGCCACACGGCGTACACCTCGCTTAAATCTTCGAGCGAGTGACCGATACAGTGGTAATCTTTCGAGTACTCGAGCGTGTGCGCTTCAGCAAGAACGTGAAACTCATCGAGGAAATCGCGATCGGCGTCCTCGCGTAACTCGAGAATCCACCCTCCGGAGCCACCGACATCGGGGCCTTCGAAACGCGGTCCGACGGTAAGCCCGGATTGAAATGCCATCTCGACCGCGGCAGAGAGCATGCCGCCCGGCCCAACTGCTTTCGCAGAAGAAACCAACCCCGCGCCGATGGCAGCAAGTACCGCCGTCATTCGCCGCACTTCCCCAGCGTAATCCACCGGTGTCAAGCGCCATGTTTGTGCTCGGCCTATATAGATGAGCTCGCCGCGCTTCAGCGCGCTATCGACGCAGCGCGAGACGTCTTCCATTCTTCCAACGCACGCGACGATCGGCGACGCCGGAACTGCTGCTCCCGAGCTGGCCTCATTGTAAAAGCTCACGTTGCCGGAGACGAAGGGAAGATTCAACCCGCTTGCCGCCGCGCACAGCCCGTCGACGGCGGCAACGAACTGCGCGTAATGATCGGGCTTCATGGGATTACCGAAGTTGAGACAGTCCGTTAAGCCGATCGGCGTAGCGCCAACCGCCACGACTCTGCGCGCCGCCTCGAGAACTGCGTACTCTGCCGCAAGACGCGCATCGCGCGTGCCGAGCTCCGGATTACCGGCAACGGCAATCGCAACGCCGAGCTGCGAACCCGGAATCGGCGCGATGACGCCGGCATCGGCGTACCCGCGAGGGATCGCCGTGCAACCGCGGACGACGCTGTCATATCTCTGAAAGAGCGGCTCGCGCGAACAGCCGTCAAGCGACGAAAGCCGCGCTAATCCCGCGTTGTCATCCCGAGCGTAGCGAAGCGAAGTCGAGGGACCGGGATCAATCTTCGCTTCCAGCGGCTTCGTCAAGAACTCGGTGTCGACGTCCATCACGCACTCGCCGCGATGAAAGAGCAGGTAGCGCTTCTCCGCGGTGACACGGCCGATGACGACGGCACGCGCGTTGAACGCGATCTCCGGCAGCGTGAACTCCTCGTTGAACGCGCAGAGCACGTCGTCGACTGCTTCGGGCGGCACGATGAAGAGCAATCGC
>JASHPC010000026.1 GCA_030038335.1 Vulcanimicrobiota bacterium | reverse complement strand
GATCTCGGAGTCGGCGTGACGAACGCGTTCGACGAAGTCTGAGGCAGCGCGCGACGTCAGAATCGGAAGATCGGATGCGGCGATGAGAACGACGTCGTTCGGTGCCAGTCCCTGCAAGCCGCTACGAAGACTGTCGCGGATGTGAACGCCATCTGGACGGCATTCATCTGCACCGGCGAGCGCCGGATCGAGATGCGCTGCCGTCGGCGCAACCGCGATGATGCGCTCGACCTCAGGCGTCGCGCGAAGCGCTCCGACGACGCGCTCGACGAGAGTGCGCCCGCCGACGCGCACGAATGCTTTGTTCGGAGCGCCGGGCTGTAGCGCCGACACGGCATCCGCAGGCCCCCCGGCGAGAACGACCGCAATCACGAGCCGGCTTCCCGTGCCCATGCGGGATCGTGCGCGAGTGCGGTCTTGAAAACGGCGTACGTGGGCGGAAGATCGAGACGAGCTGCGATGGCATCGCGTTCGTTCGCGTCGGTGGCGAGCGCGAAGACACACGAGCCCGAGCCCGCGAGAAGGGGCCGATGCGCACCCGCAGCCGCAAGGGCTTCGGCAGCGCGCCGTATCTCCACGTTCTCCATTGCAAGTTTGTGAAAGTCGTTTGAAAGCGACTCGCGCACGCGCTCGAAGTCGCCTCTCTGGAGCGCGGCGGCGCAGCGCAGCGACATGGAGTCGTTTCGCGGCCGCGTCTCCCTCGCGTGCGCATCGAGCGCCGCATACGCCTCTGCAGTCGAAACGCTCGCGGGCGGCTTGACGACGAGAACGCTCCAGTCAGGAATCGCCCCGAGCGCAGTGACGCGTTCGCCTATACCTTCAACGAGCGCAGCCGTCTTCGCAAGAAAGAAAGGCACGTCCGAGCCCAAAGAGCGCGCGATCGCCAGCCAGTCCAGCGCAGGGAGCGCGCCAAACAATCCCTCGGCGGCAGCCGTCAACATCGCAGCGGCGTCGCTCGAACCTCCGCCGAGGCCGGCTTTCATCGGAATGTTCTTGGTAAGCGTAACGCGTGCGCGAACTGCACTCCCGCTCGCCGACGAGATCGCTTGCAAGGCGCGTAGCGCAAGGTTTTCGACACCGTCCAGCTCTGCAACGCTGCAAGAGAACTCGAGTCGGTCGCAGGGTTCGACGTCTATCGCATCGGCAAGCGCAAGCGGTGCCATGACGCTCCGAATGCCGTGATACCCGTCGTCGCGGCGTCCGAGCACCTCGAGCGTGAGGTTGATTTTGGCTGGGGCGCGAATACGGGTGGCCATGGGCCCGAGCTACGACGCGCAGCACAATGAGTACTGCGCGTACGTTCTTTCCGAGGATCAGACGCCGTACGGGCTGCTGTTGGGCAACTACAAATCGTACGCGCAGTCGACGGCGAAGGGCGGCATTCGCGGGCTCTGGGATGCAGATACCGACAGAATTATCTTCGGAACGCACCAGATCGCCTATCGCCTGCGCGACGGACGCCAAACGCTCTTCCCGCATCAGATAATGCGCGAGTTCACCTTTCTTCCGTACGCGCAGCTCTCTGAGTTCACGCTCGAAAACAGATTGCACGTCACTGAGGCGTTCTACGTTCCGCACGGTGCAGCGTTCGATCGCGCGGTCGCCTTTGCCGTCGACGTGACGCTCTACAATCCTGGAGCGACGCCGATCGAAGTTTCGATCTTTCCATGGGCGCTGCTCGTGGGCCAGCGCTTTTACGGCGAACCGGAGCACGAGGTGCACGCGCACGTCGACGGGAGCGTCGTCTGTTCGCGCAATCTAGAGACTGGCGGCGAGCGCTGGTGGGGCGGTTCGCGCGATCCCGTTGCCGTCAACCTTTCGCTGCGCGAGCAGGTGTTGCTCGAGCACATGCGCCGCGGTGCGCTCGTTCCCGAAATCCAAAGCAACGAACTCGGCGCCGTCACGCCCGAGGAGGCCGAGCTCGTGAGCCGCCGCATCTTCGGTGCGTTCGAGTACCGTGTCGGCGTCGCGCCGGGCGCGCGGGAGTCGTTGCGCCTCGCGGTCGTCTATCACGGCGAAGGCACCGCAAAGAGCCGCCCCGTGCTCGACGCGCTCCTTCACGACCCGCGCGCCCTGCACGACACGCAGCGCTACTTTGCGGAGTCTTTGGCAGACGCGCGCTTCATGACGCCTTCGCCATTCATCAGCCGTGGCGTCGTCTGGGCGAAAGCGAACATGCTGCACATCGTCAAGGAGTATCCGCAGGGCTGGGGCTCGACGAACTCGCCGCCGTCAGACATTCTCGTGTCGCGCGACACGTCGTGGTTCGTGCACGGCTACGATTATTTCTGGCCACAGTTCAGCCGCGACGCGCTCGATGTCTTCAACCGCTTTGCGGACGAGAGCGGCTTGATGATAGAGTACGTGCGCGGCGTCACCGGCTTCCGGACGTCCTACGACCTCAACATCAACGACGACACGCCGTTGCATCTCATCGCGATGCTTCACCACTATAACGCCACGCTCGACGACGCGTGGGTGCGCGAACGGCACGATCTCGTCGTGCGCACGGCGGACTACCTTCTCTCACAGCGCGACGCGTACGGGCTCGTCTTCTGCAAGGCGCAAGGCGTCGACATGTACGGGATATCTTCGTGGCGCAACATCATTCCGTACTACACGCTCGACGGTGCGGTAACCGAGATCAACGCGGAGGCGGTCTTTGCGCTCGAAGCAGCGGCGATGCTCTGCGCGGTCGTCGACGACCAGGAGCACTGGGAGAGGTACGACCGCGAAGCGCAAGCGTTGCGAACCGCGATGACCGATCAGCTCTACAACGAAGACACGCGGGCGTGGGTGCTCAACTACGATCAGGATCGCAACTATCAGGACAACTTTACGGCAGACGAAGTCTTCCCCGTGCTCTTCGGGGTTGGAAACGAAGAGCAGCGCCGCGCGATTCTCGCGCGCCTTCAAGAAGCGGACTTCGTGACGCCGATCGGGTTGCGGACGATCTCGACGGCCGATTCATGGTACTTCCCTTCCTACGGATATGGTCTGCTCGGCGGCGTTTGGCCCGATCTCACGCTCTGGTTCGTCGTCGCGCTGGCGCGGCACGGCGCGTACGACGAAGCCGTGCAATACTTGAGCTCGATCTACGAAGCGATGGAGGCGGGAAATCCTCGCAACACGGTTCCGGGTGAGTTCGCGGAGTGGTTTGACGGCGGCTCCCTGAGCAATCGCGGCATGTACCTCTCGCCGTGGACGGGCGCAAAATATCTTTGGGCCGTCGCCGAAACGATCGGCGGTTTGGACGGATACCGGACGAGCGGACGCCCGCATCTAGTTCCGCTACGTCCAAAGGGTTGGCAATGGATCGCTGCTGCGCGCGTGCATTGGGGAGGAAGGAGATGCACGTACGTCATCGATTTGAGAAGCGACGTCATCTACGGAGACATGGCCGAACTCTCCGCCGAGGAGCCGTTTACGTGCATTCACGCGGGCCGCGACGTGAGCGACGAGGTGACGACCTCGCCGGTGGAAGTTGGCGCCATCGCATTCGAAGATCCCAACGGCGCGGCGCGCATCTTTCTCTGTAACCTCAACGATCGCGCGCGCGACGTTTCGGTGGAGTTTCGCGGGCACGTCGCACGCGTCGATCTCGACGCAGGAGAGCTCGGAGAAGTGCATTTCATGGGAACGCCGACCGAACGTCGGGCGCGGGCGGCGCGACTCGACGTCGTGCGTCCCGGACTGTCGCGCTTCTTGAGAAGAAGCGTCTCGCCGTAACGGCGAAAGGCAGTCTCCCGACTCATGGACCCATCGAATCGTTTTGCCACCGTCGTCTTAGCCATCGGCACCGTCGTGCTGCTCGTCGCAATCGTCCTCGGGCAGCACATGGGGTATCGTTTGCTCGGCCAGTCGACCGACCTGAATCCCGCAGCATTGCCGACCGCTCTTATCACGCCCGAGCCGCCCGGCGAAAGCACCACGACCTCGTACGGTCCGAACTGGCAGCGGACGCAGACCCTGACGGGAGCGCCGGACCCAGGCTTTCCCGATCCACGCGTACCGCCGGTGCCCTTGCCGACCAGTCCTCCACCGCCTACGCCGACGCCGACGCCGAAGGGGCCCACGCCAAATCCGAACATCCCAATTTGGGATCGAAGCCCATTTCCGACGATGGCGCCGAGCCCCAGCGAGACGCCGAAGGGCGTTGCGCCTTCGCCGGGTGCAACCTCTCCGCCGTCCTGATAGGATAAGGAGCGTATGGAACAGACCGGAACCGACACTGTCAAGCGAGGCCTCGCGCAGATGCTCAAGGGCGGCGTTATCATGGACGTCGTCACGCCCGAGCACGCCGTCATCGCACAGGAGGCCGGGGCGGTCTCCGTCATGGCGCTCGAGCGCATCCCCGCCGACATCCGTGCCGCCGGCGGTGTCGCCCGGATGAGCTCGCTCGAGTTGATTCAATCGATCATAGACGCCGTGACGATTCCCGTCATGGCAAAGGTTCGCATCGGTCACTTCGCGGAAGCGCAAGTTCTCCAGTCGATCGGCGTCGATTACATCGACGAGTCCGAAGTGCTGACGCCGGCCGACGACAAGTACCATATCGAAAAACGTGCGTTCACGACGCCATTCGTCTGCGGCGCGCGCGACCTTGGCGAAGCATTGCGCCGAATCGCAGAAGGCGCGGCGATGATTCGCAGTAAGGGCGAGGCTGGAAGCGGCAACATCGTCGAAGCCGTGCGTCACATGCGCGCGATCGGCGACGCCATCCGCGAGCTGACCATCGCGCCGAAGGAAGAGCTCGTCGCGCGCGCGAGAGACCTCGGCGCACCTCTGGAGCTCGTGACGGCCGTCGCGCGGGACGGCAAGCTTCCCGTCGTGCTTTTCTGTGCCGGAGGCGTTTCGACACCGGCAGACGCTGCTCTCATGATGCAACTCGGCGCGGAAGGCATCTTCGTCGGCAGCGGCATCTTCAAGTCAAACGATCCGAAGCGATTTGCGAAAGCGATCGTCGACGCGACGACGCACTACGACGATCCGAAGGTCGTCGCCGATGCGAGCCGTTCGCTCGGCATCTCCGAAGCGATGCCGGGGCTGGACGTGCGCAAGCTCGCGGATTCGGAGATGCTCTCGTCTCGAGGGAACTAATGTCAGACGGCGCATCGGCCATTGGCGTCCTCGCACTTCAGGGCGACGTCGTCGAGCATCTCGCTGCGTTGCGCCGCGCAGGCGCACAAGCGCGCGCGGTGAAGACGCGCGAGCAACTGGAGGGACTCGATGGCCTCGTCATACCCGGCGGCGAATCGACGACGGTGATGAAGCTGTTGCGGCGTTTCGGTATGGACGAGCCGATCGTGGAACGCGTTCGCGAAGGCATGCCGCTATGGGGAACGTGCATGGGAATGATCGTCGCGTCGCGCGGCGTCGAGGGCCTGCAGCAGCCGACGCTCGGTGTGCTCGACGTCATCGTTCGCCGCAACGCATTTGGCCGTCAAAACGAGTCGGCAGAAGTCGATCTCAACGTGCCGGTGCTCGGGGGGCAGCGGTTTCCGGCGATCTTCATCCGCGCTCCTTGGATCGAGCGCGTCGGCCCCGGCGTCGAGTTGCTTGCGTCGCGCGACGGGCACGGCGTCATGGTGCGCGAAGGAAACGTGCTGGGCACGTCGTTTCATCCGGAGCTTTCGGGCGACGAACGCGTCCACGCGTATTTTCTCGCAATGGTCGATGCCGCGCGAACGACGCAGCGCACCATAGGGAAGCGCTCTAGCGCCGCATAAGATGTCGGCGGATGAGTTCGCAAGCAGCCCCGGACGCAGAAGCGGCCGCTATTGACGGGCAGGTACCTCCAGTAACCGCAATCGCGACCGAGATCGTCGGGTCGCTCTCGTTGACCGCGCTTGCATATGCCGATGCGAACGATCTCGACTCCGCCGGAGTTGCGATCGACATCGCGTCGGCGGCATTCGAGCGGGTGAAGGAACGGCTTTCGGCAGACGAACGGCTCGCCATCACGCAGCTTTTGACGGAAACGCGACTTGCGTACGTCAGAAAGCGCGAGTCGAGGTAACGGGGGCGATGCAAGGAGACGTTCTCGTTCTGAACTTCACCTACGAAGCGCTGAACGTCACGTCGTTCCAGCGTGCCGTCAAGCTGCTTTTTGCGGGAAAGGCCGAGGCCGTTCACAATCGCGAACGCATTCTCGCGTCGACGAGCTTCGAGATGCGCATGCCGTCGATCATCCGCATGCTGTATTATATCAAGCGTCCCATGCAGCGAGTCGCTCTCACGAAGAAGAACGTGCTCATTCGCGACGACTACACGTGCCAATATTGCGGGTCGCACGGCGAACGCTTGATGACGGTCGACCACGTCGTTCCGAAGAGCCGCGGCGGACCGTCAACGTGGGAGAATCTCGTCTGCTCGTGCATGCGCTGCAACAATCGAAAAAATAATCGGACGCCGCAGGAAGCGAACCTCGCGCTTCGCCGCAAACCCCGGCAGCCGAAGTACATCCCGTGGATTCAGATCAAGCGCAACACGCTGCCGGACGAATGGGGCAAGTTCCTCTTCCTGTATAACGTTTCAATCGAAGAGCGCATCGAAGCGTAACGCTCCGGCTAGGCCGCCGCTCGTCCTTCGACTCCGCGAGCACTGCGTGCTCGCTACGCTCAGGATAACAGAGTAGTTTGCGATGACAAAGCGAAGGCTCGCTGCCAAGCTCTTTCGACGCTTTCGCGCGTTGGTTTCTCGACGACGGCAGCGACGCAGCCGTCGGGACGCACGACGATCACCGCGCTTCCTTTTAGGTGCCAATGCTTTGGAGGCTTCTCGACGTGGACGATGCGTGCCGCGGCGTCACCCGTAGAGGCGTCACGCGCAGCGAGGAGCGCAGCCTCGCCGACTGCAAGGAGCACGGACTCACCGCCGCGCTCTTCATTGATGCGCTTTCCGTTTGCAAGAATTACGTCGTCGATACGGCGGCCCGCAAGGGGGTGCCGCGTGTCGATGAGGGGCGACTTCGTGTAGCGTCCGCCGAGCATGCCCACTGCGCGGCACGCTTTGCGTTGCATACCAGGTCCACGCACGAAGCGCCCGAGCAGGCGCACGGGCGTCGCACCAAACCGCCGCATCGTGCCGATGCCGTAGCGCGTGAGAAAGTCCGTGAAGCGCTCCACGCCGCCTGTGATCATTTCGTGCCGTTCAACGTCGTAGCTGGCGAGAAGCGCCGCCGCGTCGCATTTTCCGCCGAGCGCGTACGCGAGCTTCCACGCGAGATTTCCGGCATCTTGGATTCCCGCGTTCATTCCCTGGCCACCGGCTGGACTGTTGAGATGTGCGGCGTCACCGGCCAGCGCGACGCGCCCAACGACGAAGCGTTGCGCGTGGCGGCGGTGGATATGAAAGGTGCTCGACCATATCGTTTCGCTCGTCGTGCCGTCTCCGAGCAAGCGCGCGACGCGTGCCGCGTGTTCGGCCGGGTCGAGAAGATCGTGTTCTCCCGCAGCTTCGGGAATCAGGGCGATGATTCTCCAGTGATTCGGCGCGTACTCGATTCCCAGCGCGAGCGATTTTCGCTCTGGAGAGAATCTCGGGGAAGGCGGACTCCAGGGTGGACCGTGCACGACTTCGTCGCTGAGTACGGCCGCGGCGCTATAGGTCACGCCTTCCAGCGTTAGTCCCAGCGCGTTGCGAACGATGCCGTGCGCTCCGTCGCATCCCACTGCGTACCGAGCCCTATGGGCTTGCGTTTGTCCGTTCATAGAGGCGTGAACGGTGACGCTTTCGGCGTCCTGCTCGATGGCTGTTACCGTACATCCAGCCCGCAGCTCGCATAAATCGCTTCGCAAGACGAGCTCGCGCAGCACGGCTTCCGTTCGGCTTTGTGGAATGAGAAGTGCGCCCGTGAACGCGCAGACGTCGGCGACGGCTGAGAAGTCGACGCGCACGAGACGATCTCCACCGTGCGCCACTGAGATCTCGAGTACGCTTCGCCACGTTCCCTGCGCGAGTAGCGATTGGAAGGC
>JASHPC010000025.1 GCA_030038335.1 Vulcanimicrobiota bacterium | reverse complement strand
GCGTCGTCGTCGTGCGTTCAGGAAGTGGAGGGCGCATCGAGTTTCATTTTTCGAACGAACGCGAGCTTCTCGATCTCGGCGACCACCTGTTGAAGCCGTGACACGCGGGCAGCGCGCGTCGCTGCTGCGCGGCATCTACGCGATTGTGAACGAGTCCACGCACGCGCTCGAGATCGCCGGCGCCGCGCTCGAGGCCGGCGTACGCATCGTTCAGTACCGTGCAAAGCGCGGCATCGTTCCACAGACGCTGCGGGCGTTGCGCGCGGCAACGCAGCGATTCGGTGCGCTGCTGATCCTCAACGACGATTGGCGCGCAGCGGGGGCGTACGCGTGCGATGGCGTGCATCTGGGACCGGGCGATTCCGGATTCGACGATCTGATGCCGATCCGGAAGGCTTTTCCGGAGGCGATCGTCGGGCTTTCCTGCGGAAATGAAGACGAGTTGCGCGAAGCCGGGCGCGCCGGGGCAGAGTATGCAGGCGTCGGGCCCGTCTTCGCGACGGACTCGAAAGAGGATGCCGGCGAGCCGCTCGGCCTCGACGAACTTGCGCGTCTCGTGGCAATCTCTGCGATTCCTGTAGCGGCCATCGGCGGCATATCGCCGGCAAACCTGGGCGGCGTTCGCCGCGCCGGTGCTTCGATGGCAGCCGTCATCTCCGCGATCGCAAACGCGGAGCAGCCCGGTTGCGCGGCGTCTGAACTCGTGCATGTATGGAACGCGTAACCGGACCGGCCGTTCTCTCGATCGGCACGACGCATCCGCAGAACGTCGCCGGCGTCGGACGCGACGTCATCGTCGGAACGGGGCTCGGCGTGCGGGTTTTCACCGCGATCGCAGCCGTCAGCGCGCAGGACGACAGCGGCGTTCACGCACTGCACGTGCTGCCGCCCGAGAATCTCGCGGCGCAGCTCGCGTCGATTGCGCGAAGCGAACTTCGTGCGGTTCGGATTGGCGCGTTGGGTTCCGCAGAAAACACGGACGTTGTCGCTGTGTATCTCGCTTCCGTAGGAGTCGTCGCCGTCGTCGATCCCGTGCGCTACGCAAGCTCCGGAGGAGCGCTTCTTGACGATCGCGCGTGGGCCGTCCTGCGAGATCGGCTCGCCGCGATGCACAACGTCGTACTCACGCCGAACGTGCCGGAGGCCGAGGCGCTGCTGGGAGAATCCATTCGAACGAGCGAGGAGTCGGCACGCGCGGCGCTCGCATTGCAGGCGCGTGGCCCGCGTGCGGTGCTCGTAAAAGGCGGTCACCTAAGCGGCGACCCCGTCGACGCGCTCGCGACCGAGGGCGACGTCGAAATGTTCGCGCACACGCACCTTCCGGTCCGTGCACGCGGCACAGGCTGCACGCTCGCGATGGCGATCGCATGCGGGCTCGCAAAAGGCGAGTCGCTGCGCGACGCGGTCGTCGACGCGCGCGCGTACGTGCATGCAAAGATGGAAGCCTTGCTGCGCGAAGAGACGGTGCGATGAGCGAAAGACGACCGCGCGTCATGTCCGGAATGCGGCCCACCGGAAATCTTCACGTCGGACATCTCGTCGGCGTCTTGACGCAATGGGCGGCGTACTGCGAGAGTGCGGACGCGTTTTTCGAGATCGCCGACCTTCATGCGTACACGACGGGGTTTTCGGATCCGCAGGCGATTCGCGATGCGCGCGAGGAGATGGTCGCAGTCTGGCTCGCCGCCGGCGTCGACCCCGAGCGATCGACGATATATCTTCAATCCGGTGTCCCTGAGATTGCAGAGCTTCAGACACTGCTGTCGATGATCGTTCCGGTTTCGTGGCTCGAGCGCGTGCCGACCTATAAGGGGCAGATCGAAGCGCTCGGCAACGAGGTCGCGACGTACGGATTCCTCGGCTATCCGCTGCTGCAGCTCTGTGACATCGCAGCGATGCGCGGCGAGCGCGTTCCCGTGGGACGCGATCAGGTGGCGCATCTCGAGTTCGGGCGCGAGGTCGTTCGACGCTTCAACTATCTCTACGGCGACGGGAGGGACGTTCTTACCGAGCCGCAGCCGACGCTCTCCGAGTTTCCCGAAGTTCTCGGCATCGACGGACGCAAGATGAGCAAGTCTTACGACAATGCAATCTATATCGCCGACGACGAGGAGACGACGACGAAGAAAGTGCGCGCGATGATTACGGATCCGTTGAAGATTCGGCGCGGCGATCCGGGGCGTCCGCAGATCTGCGCACTTTTCGCGCTCTGGAAGTTTGCAAATCCGTTCCGCGTCGACGCTGTCGCCGCAGCATGCCGCTCGGGTGAGCTCGGGTGCGTGCAGGACAAAGGCGATTTGGCCGAGGCGCTCAACGCGTATCTGCGCCCCGTCCGCGATCGGCTTGCGGCCTACCGCGCCGACCGCGGCGCCGTGACGCGCGTCATCGAAGAAGGAACGGCGCGCGCGCGAGCCGTCGCGTCGGACGTCCTACGCGACGTCAAGCGCGCGATGCGTCTGGTCTAGAAGCGCTCTACGGTCCCGGCGTGAAGCGTAAGCCCGCGACCTTGTAGTTCGAATCCAGCGTCAGGTACTCGGTCCAGTTTCCGTTGTCGAATCGCAGCCGAAAAATGTACGCCGTGTAACCGCCCTGCGTCACCTTGTTCACCTGCGTTACGGCGATCGGCTCGCCGAGCGCGTCGAGCTGTGGCTGAATGCTTTTGACCGTGTCCGGCGTGAGCGCTGCGTTCATTTGGTCGTCGAGTTGCGAGCGGTCGATGTTTCCGGTTTGCATGCCGCGCAGCCACGAACGCGCCCACCCCTCGACGACGGCATCGCTCGGAGCCGTCGGCCCCGCAACGGGTGCGGGCGTGGGTGAAGCGGGCGTGGCGGCGAGCGCCGCCGCGCCGAAGCTCGGGACGATGAAGCAGAGCGCGAGAAGTAGTCGCATCGTCGTTTCTCTTATCCTTTGAACCCTGGAAGCGCCTGCGCGATCACAGAGAGCGCCCAATCTATGTCTTCGAGCGAGGCCGCATACGAGAAGCGCAAGTATCCGTCACCGGCTCTTCCGAACGCCGAACCGCTCGTGCAAGCGACGCCGGCCTCGTTGAGGAGAAAGCTCGCGAGAGCACGCCCGTCGCGCGTGATCTTCGTGACGTTGGGAAACGCATAGAACGCCCCTTCGGGCAGCGTGCACGAGAGTCCTGAGATCTTGTTCAGCCCCGCGACGATGCGGTCGCGCCGCTCGCGAAACGTCGCGTTCATCGCTTTCACTGGTGCGTCAGGCCCCTGGAGCGCCGCGACGCCGGCGTACTGCACGAACGTCGCGACGCAGCTGAAGGTGTTGTTGTTGAAGAGCGTTACGACGTTCGCGAGCTCCTCCGGCATGATCGCGTACCCCAGGCGCCATCCCGTCATCGCGTACGCTTTAGAAAAGCCGTCGACGACGATCGTGCGCTCGCGCATGCCGGGGAGAGCTGCGATCGAGACGTACTCGCGATCGAAGTAGAAGTTGCGGCTATAGATTTCGTCGGCGAGCACGAGGAAATCGTGGCGTTGCGCGAGATCGGCGATGCGCTCGAGATCCTCTTGTTCGAGAACACCGCCCGTCGGGTTGTGAGGCGAGTTGATGACGAGTAGCTTCGTCCGGTCCGAGACGCGGCGCTCGAGCTCATCCATATCCATCCGCCAGTTCCGTTCCTCGAGAAGCGGAATCGCGGTAACCTTCGCCTGCAAATAGCTCGCAGCGGAGGCATACGCGGGATATGCGGGATCGAAGTAGACGAACTCGTCGCCCGGATCGAGCAGCGCCGAGAGCGTGTTCCAAATCGCCGGCTTCGCGCCGGGCGTGACGACGACGTTCTCAGGTGTCCATGCGGGCGTGATGCGCCGAAAGCGACTCGCATACTCTGCAACGGCGGCACGTAGTTCGACGATGCCGGCAGACGGAGTGTAATGCGTGTGTCCCGCATGCATCGCGTCGATGGCGGCTTGTTTGATGTGCTCGGGAGTGTCGAAGTCGGGCTCGCCGATCTCCATGTGCACGACGCGCTTGCCCTGCGCTTCGAGCGCGCGAGCGCGTGCGAGCACTTGAAATGCGTTCTCGGCACCTAACCGAGAGACGCCTTCGGCGATCCTGTCTTCGTTGACGGCGAGCATTGCATTGGTCCTTTCGAGGCAGTTGTAAAAAAGCAAAAACATTCGTCAAGGTGGCGGCCTAGGAGCAGCGAATCGACCATGCCCTAGTATGCGCACCCTGTCTGAGGTTTTCACGCCGGGCGCGCCGGCGCTACCGGAGGGTCTCCGTACGCTCGTGGTTTCTCCCGAGCGGGAGTTGGAACCTGGAACGACGGTTCGCGCCGTCTTCACGTTCCGCAACAACGGCGGTGCGCGAGCGACGAACGTGCGCGTGCGCTTTCGCCAGCCCGATCGCCTGCTGTATGCGGCAGGCAGCGCGCGTCTCGATGGCGTCGCTCTTCCGGACGAATCGGGAACGTCGCCGCTGATTTCTTCAGAAGGCGCGCTCGTCGGCGACGTCGCGCCCGGTGAGGAGCGCCGCATAGAGCTCGCGTACGAAGCAGCGGGAATCCTCGAAAACGGAACGGAGATCCGGCTTCAGGCAGCGATCGCTGCGCGGGAAGTGCAGCCGATCGGCTCCAACGTCGTACGACTCGTCGCTCGCAGCCGCCCACGCTTGAGCAATCCTTTAACGAGCGTAACGATGGCCGCGCTCGGCGAAGCGGTCCCCGGCTCCAACGTAGAGGTTACGGTTCGCGTCCATAACTCCGGCGCGTCGAGTGCGCACGGCGTCTCCGTCGTCGCGCCCGTGCCGGAACATACGTCGTACATTTCCTCGAGTATCGGAACCGCGTACGAGCGAACGCGCGCACCTGTCGTCGCGAAGGTGCTTTGCCCAAACGAGAGTGTCACGCTGACGTATCGGGCGCGTATCGAGACGCCTCTTCCGCATGGAACGCAAATCGTCGCGAACGCGACCGTCGCCTCGGAGGAGACGGCGGCGTTCTCGCTCGCGCACGCGGTGCTCCTCGTTCGTTCCGCACCCGACTTCGGCGACGAGCGAACGTCACTCACCGTCGACCCCGCAACGCACGTTCGCCCAGGCGAACGGCTCTCGATCGCGCTCGTCGCCTATAACGGCGGCAACGCACGTGCGGAGCGCGTCTTGGCGCGCTTGCATCTTTCCGACGCGCTTGCGTACGCGCGAGGTTCGGCGCGCGTCGACGAACTCGTCGTTCGCGACGGTG
>JASHPC010000001.1 GCA_030038335.1 Vulcanimicrobiota bacterium | reverse complement strand
GCATAACGAGAACTACTGGGCGAACGGCACGTACGTCGGCATCGGCGTGGGCGCGGCCTCGTACGACGGCGAGGTCCGCTCGGCGCATACGCGCGACTTGGCCGTCTATACCGGCGCTGCGCTGGAAGGGCGGCCGATTCCGGGACAAAGCGAGCGGCTCGGTCCTAGCGGTCGCGCCGGCGAGGCGATCATGCTCGCGTTGCGTACGTCGCAGGGGGTGGGCCTTCGAGCCTTCAAAGAACGGTACGGCGTCGATGTACTCGCGCAATACGCTCAGGTCGTGCGTACGTTCGAGCACGCCGGCCTGCTGGAACGGGGCGACGACTACGTGCGGCTAACGCGCCGCGGACGCTTTCTTGCAAATGACGTATGCGCGGCATTCTTAGAGGTACCAACATTCGCGTAGGCGATCGTCCCCACGTCGTATTGCGCGTGGTCTTCGGCGTGCTTTTCGGAATCGCCGGATTTTTGATCGGGCGCGAGGCGTACGCGAACGTCTTCGCTCTTCACGTGACGAGCCAGTGGACACAGATTGCGCTGCTCGTCCTCGCGCCGGTCGCGGGAGCCGTCGTCGGCGTTGCGTTCGCGCCCCTGGCGCAGAGCCTCTTCGAAGAGCAGCTGTCGCTCGTCGAAGACGCGATCGAACGACTCGCGCCGTCGGAGATTGCGGGTGGCGCGATAGGCCTCATCGTCGGCCTCGTTATCGCATTTCTCGTCAAGAGCGTGCTCGTGGACTTCATCACGATCGGCGGCCGCACCGGAACCTATATTGCGATCGTGACGTATTTGATCGTCGTCATCTTTGCGTCGTATCTCGGCGCCCGCGTCGGCGCAAAGATGCGGATTCTTCCCGTTCCAGTCGCAGCCGCGACGGGCTCGGCACTCGCGAAAGTCGTGG
This sequence comes from Vulcanimicrobiota bacterium, assembly GCA_030038335.1. GTDB lineage: Bacteria > Vulcanimicrobiota > Vulcanimicrobiia > Vulcanimicrobiales > Vulcanimicrobiaceae > Tyrphobacter. The sequence continues at coordinate 3,071 of JASHPC010000001.1, read as the reverse complement.
ACACTTCCGTAATCGTCGACGGTCGCATCGTGGAGATCGTCGAGAGCGGCTTTCTCGAAGGAACCCTCGTCGTTCCACGGTTCGTGCTACGCGAGCTGCAGACGATTGCGGACTCGTCCGACCCTCTCAAGCGAACGCGCGGACGACGTGGCTTGGAAGTGCTGGGACGCCTGCAAGAGCTCTCGGCCATCGAGATCGGCGAGCGTGAGTACGACGACATCTCGTCGGGCGTCGACGCGAAGCTCGTGCGCTTCGCTCGCGAGCTCGGAGCTCGACTCTTGACGAACGACTACAACCTCAACCGCGTCGCGCAACTCGAAGGCATCGCCGTTCTCAACGTCAACGAGCTCGCCGGGGCCGTCAAGACCGTCGTGCTTCCCGGGGAAGAGCTGCGAGCCGCGATCGTGCGTGAAGGGAAAGAGCCTCAGCAAGGCGTCGCATATCTCGAGGATGGAACGATGATCGTCGTGGAGCAAGGGCGCCGGTTGTTAGGTGAGACCGTCGACGTCATCGTTACTTCTGTGCTTCAAACGGTAACGGGGCGTATGATCTTTGCGCGCCTCAAGAAAGAGTAGAGACGAGTTGCGTTGGGCTGCGGTCATCGCTGCGGGCGGTCGCGGCGAACGTTTCGGCAGGCCGAAACAGTTTGTGGAGATTGCCGGGCTGCCGATGCTCGCGTGGTCCATCCGTGCCTTTGCGTCGATGGACGAAGTCGTCGAAATCGTCATCGCGATCGACTCCGCTTTCACGCGCGATGCCGGTGCGTTGCTGGCGGAGCACGCGCCGGCGAGCACGGTTCGCGTCGTGCCTGGAGGCGCGACGCGTCAGGACTCCGTTCGCAATGGCATCACGAGCGTCGGCGGCGGTGTGGAAGGCGTGCTGGTTCACGACGGTGCGCGCCCGCTCGTCGATCCGATCGACGTTCGCGCCGCGATGCTCGAGGTTCGCTCGCGGCGCGCGGCCGTTCTCGCCGTTCCGGTGGTCGACACGGTGAAGCTCGTCGATCGAGCGACCATGCGCGTCGAACGGACGCTCGACCGCGAAACGCTCTGGGCTGCGCAGACGCCGCAGCTTGCAACCTTGGAGGATTTTCGTGCAGCGTACGCGCTCGAGGATGCAGCGACCGACGACACGTCACTCTTGGAACGCATTGGCGTGGAGGTCATCGTCGTTCACTCGCGCTATCCGAACTTCAAAGTGACGATGCCAAACGACGTAGCGTTAGCCGAACTCTTGTTGCAGCGGCGCGCCTCGTGACGCGCACGGGACACGGGTTCGACGCGCATCGTCTCGTCCAGGGACGGCGCTTCGTGCTTGGAGGCGTCGAGATTCCGTTCGAGCGCGGCGCCCTCGGGCACTCCGACGCAGACGTTCTCGCCCATGCGCTGGCAGATGCCGTATTGGGCGCGGCCGCGCTCGGCGATCTTGGTTCCCGATTCCCCGACAGCGACGAGCGCTGGAAGGACGCAGACTCAATGCTCTTGCTCGAGCGATGCGCTGCAGCCTTGCACGCAAGCGGACACCGGGTCGTCAACGTCGACGCGACGATCGTCGTCGAACAGCCGCGCCTCGCGCCGTACGTCGAGGAGATGCGGCGCAACGTTGCCCAGCGTATCGGTGTTGCCGTCGAGTGTGTCTCCGTCAAAGCGAAGACGAGCGAAGGAATGGGATTTACGGGCGACGGTAGCGGCGTAGCCGCCTACGCCGTCGCATCGGTTGAGACCGACGAGCGGCAATGAACGTCTTCAGCACGATTCGAGCCGATTTGCGTGCGGCAATCGAGCGCGATCCTGCTGCACGCGGCGCGCTGGACGTCGTGCTTTCGTATCCAGGATTTCACGCGCTGCTCGCACATCGCGCGATTCACGCGCTTTACCGAACCGGCCTTCCTCTCGTGCCTCGCTTGCTCTCGAACTGGTCCCGTTTTCTCACCGGAATCGAAATCCATCCGGCGGCCCGCATCGGTAACGGCGTCTTCATCGATCACGGCATGGGCGTCGTTATCGGCGAGACCTCGGAAGTCGGTGATGGTTGCACGATCTATCAGGGCGTGACGCTCGGCGGCAGAAGCCTGTCACGTGGGAAGCGGCACCCGACGCTCGGCCGCGGCGTCGTCGTCGGCGTCGGTGCGTGCGTGCTCGGAGCGATAACCATCGGTGACGGAGCGCGCGTCGGCGGGGGATCCGTCGTCGTCAAGGACGTTCCACCGAACGCGACGGTCGTCGGCGTTCCCGCGCGTGTCGTCATGCAGGATGGTAAGCCGGTCTCGCAAGTCGAGCCCGAGCCGGAAACGGCCGACGTATGGTCGTGGGTAATTTGAGCGCGCCGAGGTTTTACAACACCCGCAGCCACGCCGTCGAGCCGTTCGCCCCTCTACGCGACAGCGAGGTGCGCATCTACGTCTGCGGCCTCACGCCATCTGCGCAGGCGCATTTGGGACACGCCCGCTCGTTTCTGTTCTTCGACGTTCTTCGAAGATTTCTCGCATATCGCGGTTTTCGCGTGACGTACGTACAGAACGTCACGGACATCGACGACCGAAGCATCGCAACGGCGCGCGCGGAAGGCCGAACGTACCGCGACGTCGTCGACGAGAACTACGCCTCCTTCAAGTCGTCGATGCGAGCACTAGGCGTGCGCGAGCCAGATGAAGAACCGTACGCGACGTCATACATAGCTGAAATTCAAGCGCTCATTCGAGATCTCGTGGAGAAGAAGCACGCGTATGCTGTGGAAGACGGCATCTACTACGGCGTGCGCACGTTTCCGAAGTACGGATCGCTCAGCAGACGCAACCTCGAGGAACTCGAGGCCGGCGCACGCGTGGAAATCGGCGAGCATAAGCGCGATCCGCTCGACTTTGCGCTCTGGAAGTTCGCGCGCCCTGATGAGCCGTCGTGGCGGTTCGAACCGTTCGGCACGGGCAGGCCGGGCTGGCATATCGAGTGCTCTGCAATGTCGCGGGCGCTTCTCGATCCGGATGGCCTCGGTTTCGATATCCACGGCGGCGGTGCCGACCTCATCTTTCCGCATCACGAAAACGAGATCGCGCAGAGCGAACCGCTCATGGT
>JASHPC010000024.1 GCA_030038335.1 Vulcanimicrobiota bacterium | reverse complement strand
GCACGGCAGAGCCGGCTCCGTAACACGCTGGTGCGCGTCGGCTTGACGGGCGGCATCGGCAGCGGAAAGAGCGAAGTCGCCCGCATTTTCGAAGAGCTCGGCGCCTTCGTCATCGACACGGACATTCTCGCGCGTGAGGCCGTCGCTCCATACAGCGACGGCCTCATGCAAATTGCACGCGTCTGGCCCCAAGTCGTGCGCAACGACGCGCTCGATCGCGCCGCGCTTGCGGAGATCGTCTTCAGTGACCCCGACGCGCGCGCGCGCCTCAACGCGATCGTGCATCCGCACGTGCGAAGGCTCGCGCGCGAGCGCGAAACGTTTGCGCGACCGGATCAAATCACGATACACGTCGTGCCGCTGCTCTTCGAGACCGGATATGGTGACGACGTGGATTGCACGGTGCTCGTCACCGCGCCCGAAGCGACGCGCATCGCGCGCATCGTTTCGCGCGATCGTCTCGACGAAACGCGAGTTCGCGCGCGGATGGCGGCGCAGATATCGCCGGACGAAGCGCGCCGGCATGCGGACTATGTTATCGAGAATGATTCCGATCTCAGCACGCTGCGCCGTCGCGTCAGCGATATTTATCGGACTTTAATAAGCAAGCAGGCGAAAAAGGCCTAAAACTGGGCACAATACGCTCGTACAGCTCCTCAGTGTTTTTCCAGGCGATGCGCGCACGATTGGCGATAGCCCCAATATGGTTTGGCAAGCGCTCGTATGGGTAAACGAGCCTGTACCCCTTTCTTTTGAGGTAAGCATTCCAGATGCAAAATGAAATTCACGGTGGCGGCATGAGCGTGCGCGAAGCGGGTCGCCGCGGTGGTGAGAGAGTCAAAGCAAAGTACGGCACCGAGTTCTACGAAGAAATCGGTCGCAAAGGCGGCGAGGCGACGAAGAGCAAGTACGGCCCGTCGTTCTACGAAGTGATCGGCCAAAAAGGCGGACAGAAGCCGAAACGCAAGACCGCATAGCCTAAGAGATCATGGCGTCTAAAAGACCCTCTGGTGACGCGGACCGCGAGATGTCGGTCCGCGAAGCCGGGAAAAAGGGCGGCGATACCGTGCGCGACCGTTACGGTTCCGGTTTTTACGAAGAGATCGGACGCAAGGGCGGCAAAGCGACGCGCGATCGTCATGGAGTCGAGTTCTACGAGTCGATCGGCCAAAAAGGCGGGAAGATCGTCAAGGAAAAGTATGGCCCTGACTTCTACGAAGAGATCGGGCACAAAGGCGGTCAAAAAGTAAAGAAGCTGATCGCCGAAGCGAAGAAAAGAATCGCCGAAGAAGCGCGCGAGCGCAAACGCTAATCCTACGGAATGCGAACGGCGCCGTCGATGGCGCCCAAATGAATTTGATTCTTGACGAAGTCGACGGTGATCGATTGTATTTTTAACGTCTCGCCGCCGACGTGCAAATAGCTCGGATGTTGCATTTCGAGTAACTTGGCATCGTTCGTCCATGTCACGTAGTCAGTGTCGAACGAGCGCCCGAACGGGTCGTCGAGCATCTGCACGTGCACCCGTCCAACGGCGGTAAAGTCGAGCGTCTGGGCGTTGAGCGAGACGTGCGCAGCGTCGATCTCTACGTACGGTTTCCCATTGCGGTAGACGATTCCGTCGTGAACGCCGTCGACGCTGCCGATGATGCCGTCCGGCGAGAGCTCCGCGCGCTTGTACCGCAGGGACCATGAACGCGAGGAGATCGTGTGGTTGGCGCTTTGTACGTTTCCGCCTTGGAGAACGATCGGCGCACTGCCGGAGGGCATGATCTCCGGGCCGTTTCCCACGCGAACGATACCAACGATGATGTAGATCGCGAGCGCTACTGCAGCGCCGATGAGTGCAAAACGAACTCCCCGGTGCTTCACGATCGCTTCTCCCTTCGGTACGGCAAGCCGACGCTGAGGAGATAGAGAAGGGCGAGTCCCGCGACGACCGGCGTCGGACCGATATGTGCGAACGCAGAGCCCGTAGGGCGTCCCACGAGGCCGACGACGCTTCTCTGAACGTCCATCGGCGTGCGTGCGGTCCAGTGACCGTCGGGCGCGATGATGCCGCTGATGCCGGTAGCTGCGGCGCGCACGAGCCACGTGCCGTTCTCGACCGCGCGCATCTGCGATATCTGCGCGTGCTGATACGGTCCCGACGTCTCGCCGAACCAGGCATCGTCGGTGCTCACGACGAGTAGCTGCGCGCCGCGCGCGATCTGCGCGTGGGCGAGATCGGCGAACCCGGACTCCCAGCAGATGAGCGGAGCGACGAAAAGGCCTGCAGCCGTCGGATAGACGCCGTTGAGCGTCCCCGCGGAAAAACCGCCGTTGAGCGTTCCGACAAACGGCAACCAAAAGAGATAGCGTGAGCCGGGAAAATCCTCCGCGAACGGAACGAGCGCGCGCTTTTCGTAGACGGCGCGTTCGCCGCGCGGCCCGAAAAAGAAGAGCGCGTTGTAATAATTGTCGTCGCGCGTTTCAATGGAGCCGACGACGAGCGTCGCTCGCATGCGCGACGCAAGCGACCCGAACTTCGTTTCGAGCGCGGCATCCTCGTTGAGCCCCTCGCCTCGCAGCGCGATCACGGTCTCCGGCCACACGACGAGCTTCGGATGCATTTGCGCAACGGAGGCGGTCATCGTCGTATACCGGGAGATCGCGAGCTCTAGCGCACCCGGTTGCCACTTGAGCGTCTGCACGATGTTGCCTTGGATTGCGGCGACCGGAATCGTTGGCGGCGGCGCGTTGCGCGCAGGCCAGGCGTTCCAGCACTGCGCCCAGAGCAGGAGCAGCACGGCGTACGCAGGGATTGCGAAACGAAGCGTACGGCGGCGAAATGCGTCGGCTCCGATCGCTCCAATCGCACAGAGCACGAACGTGACGCCGTACGTACCGGCATACGCCGCAAAGACTCGCAGCGGCGTCTCCGCTTGCGTGTATCCGAGCTGTGCAAACGGAACGCCGAGTGGCCCCACCGAACGCGCGCACTCCATCACCGCGAATGCTGCAGCAGCTGCAACTGCTGCGAGCGCAGGAGGCGCCCGGCGTTGCGCGATCGCGACGAGGGCGCCGGCCACGGCCCAAGAGAATCCATCAATGATGCCGGCTGCAAAGACGGCTGCATAGGCCCAAAACGGGCCGACGTCGTGCCCGATCGTGTACGTCCACCATGAGTAGTTGATTGAGAAAAAGACGACGCCGGCAAGCCAACCGAGCCAAAAGCTGCGCTTCCAGGAGCCATTTGCGAGCACCCAGAACAGCGCCGCCGTCCCAAATGGAACCAGCCAAGCCGCGCCGAGTTTGGGGAAGCCCAATGTCAGAAGCACTGCGGCAATGATGGCGACGAACGGATCGCGAACGCGCTGCAAGGAGAGCACCATGCGAAAGATAGGGCTAGCGGTCGTCGTAACGGCGCTCATACTCGTCGCCTGCGGCCGCCAGGTGACGTTTCCGCAATACGCTCAAAACGGCGGATTGCCGAGCGGTTTCATGTCGGTACGCTTCACGGTTGCGGCTCCCTTTGCTTACTCCACGTACGACTACATCGTCGTCTTCAACACGACCGGAAACGGCATCACGCCGCTTCCTAACGGAGGCGCGCAAGAAAACTATGCCGGCTTCAGCGATGCAATCGTCGTCGCCGGGAATGCTTCGGGCGCGGTCAACGCCGTTCCAGTTCAGTTTGTCTTCTCCAGCGGCGCGCCTGGAACCGTGCCGGCGGTATATCCGCTTACGGTGCCCGGCCAGGACATCACCTTCAACTCGAACTCGAATGCTTCCGGCACGCAGTTCGAGGTAGAGTTCAAGCGCGCAATATTCAGCAATCTCGTGAGCCCGACGCCTGGCGCGACGCCGACGCCGACACCGAAGCCCGGCGCAACGCCGACACCTCCCCCGTCGTGGCTTGCCAACTGCTTCGTGACGAGCGAAGGCACGACCGGAAGCGCATTCGGTGGATCGGGAAACACCAACTACCAACCCGTGGATTCCCTCGGGCAAGGCGGCGCGGCCGACAACACGTACGTCTTCACTCCACCGCTCGACACGACGATCGCTTTCAATCAAACGTATGAAGCAGAGAATGACGTTGCTCCGACGCAGAGCGCCGTCATCCAAAGCTGCGAGTTTCAAAACACGCCGTGACGCGCGCCTAGAAGTTGAAGTTCGTCGGAATGATCGGGCCGCCTTGACCGATCCCGAATCCCGTACCGTGCGATGGAAACGCCAAGAGGTTCAACGAAACGTTGAGCAACTTCGAATCCTCGTTGTAGAGAACCTGGATCTGATAACACTGGCCGATCGTCTTCGTAAGATAGACGATCTTGTCGGTGACGCGGCGGTCGAGATCCCAGTTGACGTTTCCAGCGAACTCGATCTGAGTATCGCGCCCGAACGGCGTCGAGAACTGCACGTTCGTCTCTTGAAATCCGAGCCCTTGAGGAAGATACGATCCGCCGAGCAAGAGCACTGAGTTCGCTGAAGGGCTGAGCTGGAACTGATAACTCACGGGTTGTGGCACGCCGTTCATGAGCGTCGAAAATCCGAGCGACAGATTGTATACCGATCCATTGAAAAGTCGCAGCAAGTCTTGCGCGCCTTTCGTGTTGCTCGTCGGCTGTTGGTCGAGGAACTGAAACGGCACTGCCGCCGGGCCGTTGTAGTTTGCCTCGTTGTACGTCAGCATGTTGACGATGTGGTCGGTGATAGGCGTCGTCAGCGACATGTTCTGCGTGATTGCCGCCTTGAGGTCACCCGTTCCGTACGCGTACTGCGTCACGTTCATCATCGCTTGGAAGTCGCTCCCGAACACCTTGTACACCGCAGGTCCGAGGACGAATGCCAGGTCGGCGCGCGACGTGTTGAAGGCGTTGGACGGCTCGCTGTACTCGCCGACCGTGAACTCCGCCGAGATCGGAAAGATGAAGTGCGGAAAGAACTCGTACGGCCGTATCTGCAACTGCGGAATCTCGTCGTCACCGTAGGGAACGCGCGAATACGACTTGTCCCATGTCAGCTCGTAATCCGCGCCCTTCGTCGACCAATGGAGGATCGAGTCGAGCGTCGCCGACGCGTTCGACGACGAGAATCCGCCGTAGCTCGAGCTGCTGTTCGTCATGCTGAAGTTGAGCGATTCGCTGAGCTGTGGCGAGAACTGGACCGTATCGGCGAACGTCAGCCCGTTGGACTCGGACTGCGAGCCGATGCCCGTGTGCGTGAACGTGTAATCTTGCGAATCCTTCTGCGTCTGATGTGCGACGCTCAGCGAGAGGTTTTCGTTCGCCGGCAGATTCGTGAGCGGTCCGTAGTTTGACTGGTAACTGTAGTTGACGGTGGAGTGGAGCGTCTTCGAGTAGTTCTCCGTCTCTTGCATCATCAGGTTCGTCTGCGTTTGGTCGACGCGCCGGTCGTGGATCGTGTAGAAGTTGATGTTTCCGCTGCGCCTGCCGTTCTTTCTTTGGAAGAAAGCCACGTAGCCCAAGCCGAGTCCGACCTTCGTGTAATAGTTGAGCTCGTAATAACCGTAGTAATAGCGATCTTTTCCGAACGCGTACTTCGTTTGAATCCAGTAGCCTTCGTACTGGTCGTACCCGATGTTGGGAAAATACTGCTGCCGTGACGATTCGTCTGAAACTTGCCGAAGCGGAATGATGACCTTCGGAAGAAAGAAGACGGCGGCGGCGCCGAGCCACAGGATCGCTTGATAGATGACGATGCGATCTCCCGGGATGATGTCCATCGTCTTGCCGGTGATGTGATAGCCGCCGCGCGGGTGTTCGCACGTCGTCACGTACGGGTGTTGGCCGTGTCCGATGCCGTTGGAGTCCGTGTGCAGATCCTGCGCCGTGTAGTGGACGAGCCCGCGCTCGACGCCCTGCGCGCTCTCTCCGTTTCCGTTCACGAGCCGTGCGGTTTGGTCGATCGTGTCGAAATAGATTTCGTCTGCGTTCAGGATCGAGTCTTGCTGCGCGTCGATGATGAAGGGGTGCCCGGTGATCGTGACCGTGCGCGCGCCGTCGTAGTGCGCGTGCTCTCCGACGATCTCTTCGTCTCCGTAGAAGATGTGGACGTTGCCGTCCGCATCGCCGGGATGACCGGGACGTATGTTCCCGCTGACTTTATCGGCGATGATGCCGATGACGCCCGGAGGCAGGGTTGGAGTGCCGCTCGGTACGGCCGTCGGCATCGGTCTGCTCTGTCCCGCGGGCGTGATTGCCGGCGGCGTCGCTCCGCCTCGCAGCAGATACACGATGCCGGGCGTCGCCGTCGGCGTTACGGTCGACGGCAATGGCGGAGGGGAAGCTGACGGCGATCCATTTGGGCGCGGCGTCTGAAAGAACTGCAGCGTTCCGTTTTCAGGCTGCGGCAGCGAACCCGCGGGAACCGGCGTCGGCGTGGGCGACGACGTTGGCTGCGTCGAGACTTGCGCCACTTCGCCGCACGTCGTTGCATTCAGCAACGCGATCGCACGCTGATCTTCCAGGCTCGGAGTCTGCGCTGCAGCCATGGCGCCGCCGAGATTTCCGCTCGCGAGCGCGCAGAGACAGGCGACTGCAGCGAGCGCAGGTCGATTGCGCAGGCCACGCACGCGTCAGCGCTCTTCGAGGCGCAGTAACGTCACACCCGCGATGCCCATGATGATATTCGGTAACCAAGCGGCGAGATACGTGTTCATCGCACCGCTCGTTCCGAACGCCGACGCCGCGGACGTTAGAACGAAATAAATGAAAAACGCGAGAATGGAAAGCGCCATTCCCAGCATGCGTCCGCGTTTGCCGAATCGAATCGCGAGCGGCACCGCGACGAGCACGGCGATGAAGCATGCGAATGGCCACGCCAGCTTGTTTGCGAGCGTGAACTCCATGTTTCCCAGCGTCACGCCCCCGATTCCCTGTGCCTCCATCGCGTGCACGTGCAGCGCGAGCTGCTTGCTCGTCATTGCCCACGGATCGTTGTTCACCGTGCTCAGGAACTGCGCCGCGGTCTCTTGGATCGGGAGTCCGATCGTCACGGAGTTCACGTGCTGCTGACCTACAACGTAGCCGTCGGCATTGAAGCGAGTATCGATCACGTCCTTGAGGACGAGGTTACTGCCGCTGATCACCGCGGTGCGAGCCTGCAGCGTCTCGTTCCACGGGCCCGTGCGCCCAGGCTTGAAGATCTGCACGCCATAGAGCGTCTTGCCGTCGGGCCCGACCTGCGTGACGTAAAACGTGTTTCCCGTATCGGGATCTTTGCGGAAAAACTGCGTTTCGAACGGCAGCGAATCGGAGTGGTAGATCATTTGATAGAACGACCGCGTCGAGAGGTCGATCGAAGGCGGCGCTACGTACTCGTTCATTGCATACGTCACGAGGAACATCGCGAACCCAAAGGCGAGCGGCGTCGCCGCAATGCGCACGATGTGGATGCCCGACGTTCGCATCGCATTGAGCTCGTTGTCGCCCATCAGGCGTCCCATGGCGAGCATCGCCGCCATGAGCGACGCAAACGGAAAGGCCATCGGAATCGCTTGCGGAGAGCGCAGCACGACGAAGCGCAACGCGAGAAAGAACGGAACGTGCTGATTGATGATGTACTGCGCCGACAGCACGAAGATGTTGAGCGACCAAAAAATGTAATAGGCGAAGAAGGCGCCGACAAAGGGCCAGGCCATCTCACGCAGCAGATACGAGTCGAGAATCGGCAGCAGGCTTCCGCGCGTGCGCGAATATGGCAGAAGCCGGCGCAGCGCTACGGTCGCCATGCCTCGGACGCCCGAGAGATCGTCAGTAGCTCCGGTACGTCGAGAGAACGCGCTCCACGTACGCGCGCGTCTCTGTATACGGTGGAACGCCGTGATAGGCGTCGACCGCTCCGGGTCCGGCGTTGTACGCGGCAACTGCAAGCGTGACGTTGCCGTGATAACGGTCGAGCAACGATTTCAAATACGCGCTTCCGCAGTCGACGTTCGAGGCGGGCTCAAAAGGATCGATCCCGCACGATGCGGCCGTGCCCGGCATCAACTGCATGAGCCCTTCGGCCCCCGCGCTCGAGATTGCCGTTGGATCACCCGCCGACTCGGCCATGAGAACGGCGCGCACGAGGCCCGGGGGAAGCGCATGGGCGCTGGATGCCTCTGCCACGAGCTCCTGAATCTCGAGCGAGCTCAGGCTGTTGGGAACCGACGGAAGATAGCCGCCGCCTCCGCAGCCAGAGAGAAAGACGAGCATGAGCGCAAATGCGGCAAGGCGCGACATGGGCATCGTCCTTTCGTTTTCCCCCAAATGGCCGCCTGTGCAGGGCTCGCGTTCGTACTCGTAATGAAAAATAACACGAACTGATGTTCGTATCATCCGCTTTGTAATTTCTCACGCGGCCTTGCGAAGCGAAACCTCCCTGCGTATAGTGGTTGAAAGTGGCGCCTCGTGGAGCCATAGGGAGGACAATTGCCGGAATCGCCGCGCCTATCGGGCCTGGTGGAGCATGCTCTCGATGACAAGAGCCGGCTTGTCGTTCCCGCGCGCTTCCGCGAGCGGCTCGGTGCCGGTTTCGTCCTAACGATCGCGCGGCCGGATCCGTGCCTCGCCCTCTATCCGAGCGGCGTCTGGACCGAGTTCTGCGCAAGGCTTGAAGCGGCGCCCCACAAGGACGACACGTTTCGACGGATGGTGCGCTCAATTTTCGCTCATACCGAAGACGTCGGCTGCGACGCGCAGGGACGCATCCTCATCCCCGCCCCCCTGCGCGTCTACGCCGGCATCGACCGCGAGGTCATCTCGGTCGGCGCGCTGACGCGCGTTGAGATTTGGGCGAAAGAACGGTATGGGGAGCACGCGGAGCCGCAGGGCGAAATCGACCTGTTCGGCGAGCTGGGACTCTCGTGATGGTGGAGAGGACGCATGCAACATCTCCCCGTCCTGACGGAAGCCGTGCTCGAAAATCTCAACGTTCGACCGACGGGAGTCTACGTCGACGCGACGTTCGGCGGCGGCGGTCACAGCCGCGCGATTCTCTCTCTCTTGCACGGCGGCAAGCTCATTGCACTCGATACGGATGCAGAGGCGCTGGAGCGCGCGCGTGCCGTCTCGGATCCTGCATTCGAGTTCGTGGCTGCAAACTTTCGGAATCTTCGTACCGTGCTCACAGAACGCGGCATCGACCGGGTGGACGGCGTGCTCTTCGACTTGGGAGTATCATCGATGCAATTTGACGATCCGCGACGTGGTTTTTCCGTGACGAAAACGGCGCCGCTCGACATGCGCATGAATCAATACGAGGGGCGCAGCGCGTACGACGTGCTTACGAGCGCCAGCGAGCGAGAGCTGGCCGACATCTTCTTTGCGTTCGGCGAGGAACGCGCCGCAAGGCGTGTCGCTCGGGTCATCGTCAGCCGCCGGCGCGATGGAACGTTGCCGAAGACGACGTCGGACTTTGCGCAGCTCGTTGCGGGCGTCGTGCACCATCCCGGCAAGCGCGAACGGCTGCATCCAGCGACGAGGATCTTTCAAGCGCTGCGCATCGCCGTCAACGACGAGCTTGGTGCGCTCCACGAAGGACTCAGCGCGGCGATCGACTCGCTGCGGGGTGGTGGCCGCGTCGTGGCGATCAGCTTTCACTCACTCGAGGATCGCATCGTCAAGCACGTCCTTCGCTCCGACGATCGCATCGAGGTCTTGACGAAGAAGCCGATACGCCCAAACTCATCCGCCGTCGCCGCGAATCCGCGCGCGCGTAGCGCCAAGCTTCGCGCCGGTGAGAGGAGGGCGTCGTGAGCGCGCTACGCATGGAATCCGTGGCGCCGCGCATTCGCAATCCACGTACGGCGCGCAACGCCGCGCAGCGGCGCATCGCACGCAACACGCGCAGCCGGTACGCAACGCACGGCTACATCACCGCCGGCGTGACGGCCGCGCTCGTGGTATTGCTCTCATACGTGCTGCTGACCGCAAACATCACGGCACTCGCCTACAGCATCGATCGCACGCACGAAGAGCAATCGGAGATGCAAGCGCAGGTCGCGCGATACGACGACGAGATCGCATCGCTCACGTCGGACGATCGTCTGGCATCGGTAGCCGC
>JASHPC010000312.1 GCA_030038335.1 Vulcanimicrobiota bacterium | reverse complement strand
GAAGACCGAGAACGGCGTGCATCGGCTCGTGCGCATCTCGCCGTTCGATGCGGCGCATCGTAGGCACACCTCGTTTGCGGCCGTCGACGTCGTTCCGGAGATCGAGGCCACCGAAGGGGGCGTCGAGATCAAAGCCGACGACGTACGAGTGGAAACGTTCAAGTCCGGCGGTGCGGGTGGCCAGTACGTGAACAAGACGGAGTCGGCAGTGCGCATCGTGCACGTTCCGAGCGGAATCGTCGTCGCATCGCAGCAGGAACGCTCGCAAGCGCAGAACCGCGACGTTGCGATGAACATCCTGCGCGCGCGACTCGTGCAGCGCGCCGCGGAAGAGCGCGACCGCAAGCTTTCGGAGTTACGTGGAGAGCGTCAGGCAAACGAGTGGGGATCGCAGATACGATCGTACGTGTTGCACCCGTACCAACTCGTGAAGGATCATCGAACCGGCGTTGAAACGGCGAACGCTCAAGGCGTTCTCGACGGGGAGCTTGACGGGTTCATGTGGGCGTACCTTCAAGCGCGTAAACGCCTCGCGCCGAAATAATGCGCGATCGCGTCGTTTGGCTAGGAACGCTGCTCTACGCTACGATCTTCACGCTGCTCGGCGCCGTCAAGTACGCAGGTCATCACAACCTCGTCGACTTTGGCATCTTCGAGCAGACGACCGCGAGCGCATTCGGCTGCTTCTGCAATACGATCGAAGGAAGCCACTGGGCGTATCACTTCTCGCCGATTCTCTACGTCATTGGAGCCACGCTGTGGGTCGCGCGCAGTCCTCTTACGCTCGTCGCGCTGCAGTCGGTCGCGTGCGCGCTCGTCGCGCCACCGGTCGCGGCTATCGTCGCAGCGCGCAGCGACGTGCGAACGGCGCGACTTGCCGCGCTCATCGTGTGGCTGTATCCGGCGCTTGCGGGACTCGCGTTCGTCGATTTCCACGAGAACGTCTTCGCGCCGGCGGCAGTTGCATGGATGCTGTGGGCTTTCGACTCTGGGCGCTGGCGGTTGACGATGCTCTTCGCGCTCGCAGCGCTTGCGGTGAAGGAAGATCAAGCGGTTTTTCTTCTCATCGCGGGAGCGCTCGGCGCGTGGCGGTTTCGCGGGACGACGATGGGGCGCACGGCGCTTGCGGTTGCGTGTGCGAGCGTCGTCGTGCTCGTGTGGTTCTACGTCGACATTCAGCCGGCAGCGGCGGTCGCGTCGCATTGGGCGCCACAGCGCTTTTACGCATGGACGCCGTCCGATATTCGCGCGCTCGTCCCGGGCGGGATCGCGGCGCGCATCGGATTTATCTTGCTCGCCTTCGTTCCTCTACTCTTTCTGCCGTTTCGCTCGCGCATGATGTGGCTTGCCGCGGCGCCGCTCGCAGAGGTTCTCCTTTCGCGCATGCCGACGACGTTTACGATGGGAACGCACTACGCGGGCGCATGGACGGGTTATGTGCTCGTACCATTTGCACTCGCATTACGTCGCATAGAGCCGCGCCGCGCGCATCGCTTGGCGTTTGCTGTAGTTGCGCTCTGCGTTCTCGAGCTGCTCGTTGCCAATCCGCTGCATCCCGGCATCAACTTACGTCCTCCGAGCGCGCGCGATGCGCAGCTCGACGCCTTTCTGGCGACGCTTCCTCGCAATGCCGACGTGGCAACGCAAGAGGAGGCGTACACGCATCTCGCGCTCGACGATCCGCATGCGAGCCTTCTTCCGGAGCTACCGTCCAAACCGCTCGACGCGTGCTACGTGCTCGTCGATGATGCGTTTCCGAACTCTCCGCGTCTCCAGGAATACGGCGCGCGGTTGAATCTGCTCGTACGCGAAGGCGGGTACACCGTGGAGCGCCGAGATGGCGCGATTACGCTCTATCGCTTGACGTCAGCTCGTCGAGCGCCCGGTGCGTGCGCTGCCGCCATTCGCTCGACGCCGTAAGCGCGCGGTACGGCGCCGCCCACGGATGCCAGCGCGTCACCTGGCGCGCGAACTCGCGTTGCGGAAAGACGGCGACTGTTGGAGTTCCCGTCATGCCCGCGACGTGCGTCGCGCCCGAGTCAGGCGCTACGAGCGCACGTGCAGATGCAATGACCTCTTTCCATGGCTCGATCTGCGAAAAGCGTTCGACGTTCACCTTGGCGAGCGAAGATATCGCGTTTGCGAACGCCGCCTCCTCGCGCGATGCAATCGCTCGCACGGGATGCGTCTCTGCAAGCTCGCGGAGCAACGTGGCAATGTCAGACGCGTGGATGCCGATGCGCTCCCATTTCGAAGTGACTTGAACGACGATGCCGGCGCTCCGATGGACGTCGCTTTCGAGCACGAGTGGACGCAACCGCTGGAGATCGTGCGTCGGCGCCGTTTCGGGAACGAGCGACGTACCAAGCTCGAAGAGCGTCTCGCACTCATGGCGCGTTGACCGGCCGAGCCCTGCGGGCCGGTAGACTGCGTCGGTCAGCATCGAGTGCGCCCATATCGTCTTGAACGGCTTGCCCCAGCCGTTCACGAATCCGACGCGGCGAGCGGCGCCGGTACGGCGTGCGAGCTGATAACCGCTAGGGTCCTCGGTTGCTACGAGAGCGGTCGCGTATGCGCGCGCGGCGAGCATCTCTCCGAAGGCGTCGACGCGACGCGCGTTCTCGCGGCTCGAGTCGCGCAGTCGAAACGGCGCGATCTCGACGCTCTGCACGGCCGACACGGCGAAGACGTTGCGGTTGGGCTCCCGGAGTACGAGGTCCACCGTCGTACCCGCGTCGCGAAGCGCAGCCAGTAACGGCGTTAGCGCAAGCGCGTCACCGATGCCGTCGAGGCGGATGATAAGCACGGATGGGGAACTCTGCGGCATGCTTGCATCGAGGCTTGCGTGATCGATAACGTTGTAACCTTCGATGACCCTGCGGGCTACCGGAGACTTCGCGACTTTGGGGCCGTCTCTGCGACGGCGTCGCGTCCACGCAACTTTTTTCGTTCGACGTTTCGCAGTCTCGGCGTGCTCGTGGGGCTCGCGCCGGTCGAGTCCCTCTCGGAAGCCGACGAGTTGCGCTCGATCGCAGTCGAGGAACTCGAGCGAAACGCCCAGGCCATCGGCGCCAACGCGATCGTCGGCGTGCGATTCGACGTCGCGGAAGACGACCGTGCGTGCAGCGTCACCGCGCTCGGCAGAGCCGTCCAATTGGAGCGCATCGCATGAGCCTTGAAGAGCGCGCGCGTCGCACTCGCCTGCTCGCCGCAGGTGCGCAAACGGCTGGAGCGTGCCGCAAGTGCGCGATCGGTGCAGAGCGGCGCAACAACGTTTACGGCGAGGGCGATCCGTGCGCGCGGTTGATGGTCGTCGGCGAAGGCCCGGGTGAGACGGAGGACGCGCTCGGGCGTCCGTTCGTCGGGCGCGCCGGAGAGCTTCTCAACAGAATGCTCGCAGCGATAGACTTAGCGCGAGAAGACGTCTACATTTGCAACGTCGTGAAGTGCAGGCCGACGCTGCGCACACCCAGCGGCTTGCGGAATCGCGCGCCAGACCCGCAAGAAATTTCGAACTGTACGTCGTTCTTGGAGGAGCAAATCGCAATCATTCGGCCCACCGTGCTTCTCTCGCTCGGCGCTCCGTCGGCGAAGTGGTTTCTCGGTCCAAGCTTTCAAATCACGAAGATGCGTGGCAGATGGTACGAAGGACCGCACGGCATTCCGCTCATGGTCACGTTCCATCCCGCCTACGTGCTTCGGCAGACGGGCGGAGAGATCAATGCGGTCAAGCGTCTTGTTTGGGACGATCTAAAGCAAGTGCGCGCGAAACTCGACGAGCCGCCGCCGGAGCCGCTGCCCGAGCAGGCGAGCCTCTTCGAAGCCTAGACCCCGTGGTACAATCGGCGTCGTGACTCGCGACGCTCGTTCCTTATGGCTCGAAGGTTTGGCAAAGCGCTCTGGCTTTGCCGACGTTTCGGCTTTTGCGGCAGCGTTCGGCCTTCGCGAGTATCGGCTCTCGCAAATCTATCGCGCCACGACGAAAGAGCTGTGCGCGACGGTCGACGAGATCACGACGCTGCCGAAAGACGTTCGCGCGGCAATGGCCGTGCGCGGCGTCACGCTGGGCTCGCTCGAGCTTGTGACGATGCAACATTCGCGCGACCGGCATACGGCGAAGGGACTCTTTCGGCTGCACGACGGCAAGGAAGTGGAGGCGGTGCTCATGGAGCACCGCGGCGACCGTACGACGATCTGCATTTCATCGCAGGCTGGCTGCGCGTTCGCTTGCGCGTTCTGCTCGACCGGTCAGGCTGGATTTGCACGGAACCTGAGCGCC
>JASHPC010000311.1 GCA_030038335.1 Vulcanimicrobiota bacterium | reverse complement strand
GAGCATATCGGCGTACGGTCCGACGAACGCGAGCGCGCCGACTGGCCCGGAATACGAAACGTCTTCTTCAGCCGCACCGGAGCGGGCATGTTCCTCGTGTATCTCTCCTTCGGCTATATCCTGTTCACATTTTTGAACTGGATGCCAAGCTATATGTTTTACACGTTTCACATGAGCATACTCAAGAGCGCGCTTTGGGCGAGCGCGAGCGCGGCGTTCGGATTTCTCGGTTTCGTGCTCTCGGGTCCGTTCAACGACGGACTCGTCAAGCGCATAGACCGGCTCACGGCACGGCGCATTGGTTCTGCTGCACCGATGCTCTGCGGCGTGCTCTGCATGGTCGGGTCGCTCTTTACGGCGCGCGCTGGCCTCGGAGGCGTCACGGCGATTGCAATCGGATTCGCGCAGCTCTTCATGATCATGACCGTCGGCGCGTGGGCCGTGAACGTCATCGACATCTCGCCGAATCGCGCGTCGACGGGATTCGTTTATGGCGTCTATAACGGCGTGCTCAATCTCATGGGCGCGGCGAACTCGCTCATGCTCACGTGGCTTGCCGCACGCTATCACTTCCCAGGCGCGTTCGTCAGTGCCGTCGTCTTCATGCTCGTCTTCGTGGTAAGCATGCTCTTCGTGGTCGATCGGGCCAGCTATACGCGGCTCATCGCCCGCTCGATGCCCGAACTTCGATGACGCGTAGTCGTCGTACCCGTCGTGGGGCATCGATTTCTTCTCCGGACAAGCTCTCGCCGTAGGCGTGCTTGCATCATCGGCGAATCTTCGCCTGGTGAAGGGCGTCCGAGTCGCCGTCGTTTTGTTGCTGTGCTGCTTCAGCGTGTCGATGTGGGCACCCGATCTGCGTCGAGCGTTCGGGCATCCCGTTGGATTCCAAGGCGCTTCACCTGGAGCAAATCACGCCGTCACAAAATCGTTGGTCGCGCATTTCGATCTTGGCGACACGCCGCTCCCCGAACGGATGCGTCTCATCCGCAACGGCAACTGCTGGCAGCCCGTCGCGGGAATGGCGTGCACGTTCTACTACTACCGCAATGGCAAGCCGACGCGCGTCGTTTTCCAGACGATACCGGAACCGGCGCAAGATGGGGCAGTGGTGCTCCTGCGCTGCGCTCTCGCGCTGCTTTGGCTCATCGCCGCGGCATCTCTCGTTCTCTTGCGCCCGTCGCACGCGACATGGGCATTTTTCGCGCTTTCGCTCTACGGCTTTACCCCGAACAATATCTTCACGGAGGTCGGGCCACCGTGGTGGCAGGTCACGACGACCGCGTTCGACGTCGCATGGGAGGCAGCGATTCCGTTCGTCGCGCCGATCTTCGCACTCTATCTGCTGCAGCCCGAATCCGTTCCGGGGTGGCGGCGACTCGCGCTCTACGGCAGTTACGCCCTCTTCGCGGCAGTCGCAGCATACGAAGTCTCCGCAACGCTCGCGGTGAGCGCCGGCAGCATGGTTGCGTTGCGAGCAATCGGCGCGACATCAGCCGTTTCAAGCGCACTCATCGTCATGCCCGTCGTGCTCGCGCCTCTCTTCCTTCTCGCAACCTATCTCGATAGCACGCGCGAGGTTCGGCAAAGAATACGCTGGGTGTTAGTGGGCTTTAGCGTCGGTGCAATCGCCATCATCCTCACGCCGTGGGCAGTTAGCTTCTCGTACTTCTCGTACTCGCTTCTCTACGCCGCATACCTCTTCTCCGTTACGGCGTCAACCGCGTACGCGGTCCTGCGCCATCGCATCATCGACGTCAACCTCGTCCTTGGCCGAACGCTCGTCTACACGCTGCTGTCGGGAATCATCGTCGGCGTTTTCGCGCTCGTCGACCTGTTCTTTTCGCACGTCCTCTCCCAGAGCAACGGCGGACTCATCGCCGACGTCGCCGTTGCGCTCGTAATCGGCTTCTTCTTGAACACGATGCACGGGCGGATCGACCGCTTCGTCAACGGTGTCATCTTTCG
This sequence comes from Vulcanimicrobiota bacterium, assembly GCA_030038335.1. GTDB lineage: Bacteria > Vulcanimicrobiota > Vulcanimicrobiia > Vulcanimicrobiales > Vulcanimicrobiaceae > Tyrphobacter. The sequence goes on along the minus strand of JASHPC010000311.1, from coordinate 2,918 downwards.
CCGCCGGCACATCGCCGAGAAGCACGTCGCACTCGTCGCGCAATCGCTACGCCACGCAACGCATGCGTCGAGCGTTAGCGCGATGCTCGTCGACGAGCCCGTGCGCGCCTTCGATCTCGAGTTCGGCATCTTTGCGCGCCGCGTTTCCGCCGACGCGCTCGAAGTCGTCTATGCGACGCAGGACGATCTCGCAGGCACTCGCTTGGAAAACGCAGACGCGATCTGCGCCTACGTGAACGCCGAGCGTCGCGCTCTGGCCGTGCGCGATCACTTCTGGCGGCCGAAGGCGTTCGTTACCGCAGGCGCCGACGTATCAATCGCAGTGCCTGTCTTCTCACACGACGATCTCGACGGCATCGTCTTCTTCGGCTCGCATCGTAACAAGACCGAACTCGACGGCGACGAGGTCGCGCTCATCGAGCGCCTCGCCGAAGCGGCGGGCTCCGCGTACGATAAGCTGCGCGTCAAGGAGCTCGAGCGCGAGATCGCGGCACTCAAACTACAGCCTAGCGTTGCCGGGTAATGGCATCATCCATGAACCGCGACCATCTCGCGAACGAGCGGACGTTCCTCGCATACCTTCGCACCGCGCTGGCATTCGTCGCGTTCGGATTCGTCGTCGCTCGCTTTTCGCTCTTCGCTCGCGAGTTTTCGGCAATTGCGCATATGAAAGTCCCCAACACGCACGCTTCTACGGCGCTGGGCGTCGGCATGGCGGTCGCCGGACTCATAACGGCAGCATACGGCGTGCTTCGTTACGTCCGCACGTACCGCGCCATCGAGGTGAATCAGGCGGCGGCAATGCCGGCGTCGGCCGCGGTTGTCGCCGGCGCCGTCGTTGGTGCGGTTGCGATCGTCGTTGCGATTGCTCTCTTTTCGTATCTCTGACGAGCGCGAGCGGCTAGCTCGCGCAGCGAGCGGCGCGTGAGAGAAAGAGAGCCTTCTGCTCGTTGTAGATACCTTCCGCAAACAGGTCGTAACCGCACTTTTGCGCGACGCGCAACGAAGCGGCGTTCTGCGGATTTATCAGACAGACGGTCTTCTCGTACGAAAGGTTTGCGTCCACCCACGAGATCGCCGCGCGCGCGGCTTCCGTCGCATACCCCTTGCCGTGAAAGCATGCCGCGAGAGCGAAACCGATTTCCGGGAAACCTTTCATCGAGGCGTCGATGTCTCGCTTGAAGTCAGCGAATCCCACCTCTCCGGCGAATGCCTTCGATTCTTTTTCCTCGATCGCCCAGTAACCAAATCCCATGAGGGCCCAGTGTCCGGCGTACGCGAGTAGTCTCGCCCATGTCTGCTGCTCGGTGGACGGTCTGCCACCGATAAAACGTGTCACGTTTGGATCCGCCCACATCGCAGCGCAGTCTGTCAGATCGCTCGCATTGTGAGCGCGCAGCCGCAAACGCGGCGTCTCCAGTATAGCTACCGACGGCTGCCTCACGGGATGACCCGGAAGCCGCAGACCTTCCCCTGATACACGCATAACTGGATGTCATGGACGCTGCCGTCAGAGAAGGCACCGCGGTACGAATACAGCGTCGAGTGGCGAACCGGTTCGCTGCCCGTAAACGTCAACGTCGTCACGTCGCCAAGATGCTCGAAAAACGGTTGATTCGCGCGAACGAGCTGCGGCGTTATGGCGGCATTGAACGTGCCTTCGAAGTCGTCGCGATCGAGTGTTCCCGAGCGGAACTGAACGAGCAGCGAACGCACGAGCGCGGTGATTGCGGGATCCTCTCCGGACGCTGCCGCTACCGGAACGTACGCCTCGAGAGCAGCGCGTACCAGATCGCTCGAAAACGTGTCGAGACTCTCGTCGCCGGCGTTCGTCAAGACGATCACGGCTAAATGAAGCTTGGGAAAGAGCGCATTGTAGCACAGTCCGCCAACGCTTGGCGCAAGGCCATTATGCCACACTTCTTCCTGACCATCGACGCTGCTTGGTACGAAGCCCATCGCATACGCCGTCGGCGAACCATTATTCAGCGTTCCACTCGTCCACAGGTCGCGCATCGACGCAGCATCGAGAAGTGCGCCCGTCATGAGCGCGTCGTCCCACTTGACGAGGTCGGCCGCCGTCGAGACGATGCCGCCGGCGCCGTAGTAGAGGTCGAGGCTCAACTGCTGATTCGCGGGATACCATTGCCCTTGCCAGGTGGCTTCGGCAATGTTTGCCTGCGCTGCGTAACCATAACCCGATGACGTCATCTGCAAAGGCGTAAAGATGTGCTGCTGCAAGAACGCGCCGTAGTGTATGCCGCTAACCTTTGCGACGATTCCCGCAAGAACGGCATAGTTCGTGTTGCTGTACTCCCACTTCGTTCCGGGAGCGAAATCGGGCTGGTCGGTTGCAAAGATCGCGAAGAGCGCCGCCGGATCGATGGCACCGTGCAGCGGCCAGGCATGCTCCGTTGTATTCGGATAGTTGTGCAGTCCCGATGTTTGATTGAGCAGCATGCGCAACGTGATGCCGTTCGCATTCGGAAGTCGCGGAAAATACTTCGCCAGAGCGTCGTCGAGCGACAGCTTCCCATCTTGCGCGAGCATGAGAACGGCAACCGCTGTGAACTGCTTCGTCAAAGAGCCGATGGCGAAGCGAGTGCTCTCCGTCATCGGCGTTCCGCGCTTGTCGCGGACGCCGAATGCTTGCAGCGAAGCAACGCTGCCGTCTTTACTGACGGCAACGACTGCGCCCGGGATATGCTCGGGCGTCAGCGCTGCCGAAACGCGCGCGCGAATAACTGACGATACGTCGGGCGATGCTTGCGCAATCAGCCCCGTTCTAGCGGAAATGGAAGCCGCGAGGAAGAGGCTGGTCATGGCCGCGGCCGTTCCACGCGTTCTCCCTGTGCCCCCTCGGCGGCCGCCTTAGCACCCTAGGCGCGCAACATATGCTTGACATAATGTAAATAATA